>CAZXNX010000015.1:0-16616 GCA_964642225.1 uncultured Solirubrobacteraceae bacterium
GGGTGGCACGCCGGCATCGCCGTCGCGCGCCGCGGCACGCCCGGGTGAGCCGGCCGCACCAGCGGCGCGCCGGCCGCCGGGCGTGGACTAGCTTGTAGCGCCCATGCGCCTGATTCAGACCCCGTTGATGCGTCTCGCCGGCCTCGCCGCCGGCCTCATCCTCGCCTGCGCCGTGCTCGCCGGCCCGGCCGCGGCCAAGCCGTTCACGGCGCGCACCGCCGCCGGGCTCGACCGCGCGCTGTCGTCGTCCCTGGGGACCACCTGGGCGCCCGGCGCGATCGTCGGGGTCTGGCAGGGCAACCGTGCGTGGACCGCGACGCGCGGCCTCACCCGCCGCGGGGGCGGAACCCGCCCGACGCGGGCGTTCCACACGCGCGTCGGCTCGGTGACCAAGACGTTCACCGGCACGCTGATCCTGCAGCTCGTGGACGAGGGCAAGCTGCGCCTCGACCAGACGATCGACGAATGGTTCCCCACCTTCCCGAACGCCAAGGGCATCACCGTCTACCAGCTCGGCACGATGGCCAGCGGCATCGCCAGCTACACCCTCGACAGCGCGGTGTCGTCCCGGTACTTCGCCGCGCCGACCGCCCCGTGGGCGCCGATGCAGCTGATCGACGCCGCGGCCGGGCTGCCCAGCGTGTTCGCCCCGGGCAACGGCTTCCAGTACTCCAACTCCAACTTCGTGATGCTGGGCCAGATCGTCGAGCAGGTCACCGGCCAGTCGTTCGCCACGGCGCTGCGCCAGCGGATCCTGCGGCCCCTGGGTCTGCGCGACACGAGCTACCCGAGCGGCACGTCGGTGCCCTCGCGCACGTTGCACGGCTACACGACGCAGGGGAGCGCCAACGGCGACGTGATCGACGCCACGCGCTGGAGCCCGACCTTCGCCAGCGCCGCCGGGCAGATGATCTCGACGCTCGACGACCTGCGGGTCTGGACCCGGGTGCTGGGGCGGGGCACGCTGCTCAAGCCGGCCACGCAGCGCCTGCGCCTGCGGCCCAACCCGGCGTCGGTCGGTGGCGGTCGCAGCTACGACTTCGCGATCGGCACCGACCACGGGTGGCTTGCCCACGACGGCGCGCTGCCGGGCTACAACTCCCAGATCGCCTACTTCCCCAAGCGCGACATCTCCATCGTCGTGCTCACCAACGCCGACATCGCGGGATCCGCCGGCACCGCGGCGCCCGCGATCTTCCGTGCGCTCGCGAAGGTCGTCACGCCGGGGAATCTGCCGACGCGGTGACCGCCGGCTGCTCCGCCGCGGCCGGGTCCATCCACATGATCTGCCAGCCGTGGCCGTCGAGGTCGAAGAAGCTGCGCGAGTACATGAAGCCGAGGTCCTCGGCGCCGTCGGCCTCGACACCGCCGGCGGCGAGTGCGGCGGCGCTGACGCTGTCGACTTCCTCCCGGGAGTTCACGCCGAAGCAATAGAGCGCCAGCGCGTGCGTGGCGGGATCGGCGATCGGGAGCTTGGAGAACTCGGCGAACTTCTCCCTGCTGAGCAGCATCACGTACGCCTGCTCGCCGACGAGCATGCAGGCCGCGGTCTCGTCGGAGAAGGCCGGGTTGAAGGTGAACCCGAGCTGCGCGAAGAACGCCGTGCTGCGCGCGACGTCGGAGACGGGCATGTTGACGAACAACAGGCGGCCAGGGTGGGAGGGGACGGTCATGGCGGGTCTCCAGTCGGCGGTTCGGGGGTGTACGCCATCTGACCGGACCGCACGGCGGAACTCATCGGTGGCCCTCTCCCGCACCACGTGGCTGATGGCGGAGGACCCGACCGTGGTGCGGCTACAGACCGCCGAAGTCGGAGACACCGACGCGGTCGCCCCAGAGCCGCCCCGGTCGCGGCGGCTCTGGGGCTGGGGACGCGGGCGGGATTCCGCTCAGATCGGCGAGTCGGTGTCGGCCATGCCCGGGGCGACGGTGCTACCGCTGTCGATGTCGTGGGCGAGTCCCAGCGATGCCTCCCGCCGGCCCTCGCCGAGCACTCCGGAACCTGCGGCGTAGGCAATCGCATCGCCGCCCCGGCCGCGAAGCACGTACGCGCATCCGACGGCGAGCAACGCTCCTGCCAGTGGGCCGGCGACGTACACCCAGTAGCTCGTGAAGTCGCCGCTGACGAGCGCCGGGCCGAACGAGCGTGCCGGATTCATCGAAGTGCCACTGACCGGCGCCGACCAGAGTCCCGCGAGTGCGATGTAGCCGCCGACGCCGAGGGCGGCGATCGCGCCAACGTTCTGGGCGGCCGACGCCGTCCCGAGGATGACGCTGACGAGGACGGCGGTCAGCAGCATCTCGAAGAGGAACGCCTGCCAGTTCGCGTACCCCGGTCCGGGGAGCGTGGCACCGGCGTGCTCGATGTTGCCGAGCACCGCGACGAGGAACAGGCAGGCAAGCGTCGCCCCGATCAGCTGGACGATGATGTATCCGGGGACGCGCTTCCAGGGGAAATCACCGCGCAGTGCGAACGCGAGGGAGACGGCCGGGTTGAGGTGCGCGCCGGAGATCGCACCCATGAACAGGATGATTCCGAGCACCATCAGGCCCGGAGCGACCACCGCGGCGGGAAGGCTGATCTTGCCCTGCGCGTGCAGGATGCCGCCGCCGGCCGCGACCACCACCAGCATGAAGGTGCCGAGCAGCTCGGAGAAGAGCCGCCGCCATTCGCGGCGCGGGTCGTCCCAGTCCTCACGGTCGCCGAACTCGAGCATCAGGAGGTGGTTGGTGCGCGGCGTAAACGGCAGGCCGGCCGAGGCGTCGGTTGCCTGCGGTGACGGGCTGGGCGGTGGGGTGCTCATCGGGTCTCCTTGCGTTTGCCGGCCCCGAGCGGCGGACCGGCCGCCGACGAGATCAGTGCGGACTGTGGGTCGGTGGACGGGCGGGGCGGCCCGGACGTAGCGACTTCGCCGGTGGGGGAGGGCGCCTCGAACGTACGCAGGGCGGCGTCGCTTGCATCGGCCGAACGCGACAGCAGGACCGCGGCTGCGCGATAGGGCGGCGCACCGGTGGGTCCGTCGGCACGGTCGACCTGGGTGATCCGATCGGCGAGGTCGATGCGCTTGACCGCACGGGCGAGCTCACCGGCCATCCCGGGCGCCCGAGCGATCGCGGCGATGTGCATCAGGTACCCGTCGCCCGGATTGCGCGTGAGCAGGTCCAGCGAACGAAGCTCGGTGTCCGTCGCGCCTGCGACGCGGAGCTCGGCCTCGTCGACGGAGGTCGTCTCCAGGATGTCGTGGAGCCACGCGACCGAGCGGGCTCTCGCCGGGACCTTCGCCGCCACACGGCGGACGTGGTCGATCATGGGCTCCCCGAAACGGTCGGGTCGATCACCGTGGTGGAGCTCGGCAAGCCGCCGCGCGTTCCGGACTCTCATCGTGCCAGCAGCGTGGCATCGTCGCGCGGAATCGGCATCGCACCGATCGGATGATGTGAAAGGCGTATGGCGCGCGGGATCGCCCGAAGGGGTCGTCAGGCGCCCGACGCCGCTTCGCCATTCGCGACGGCCTCGATCCAGTCAAGCGCGTCGTCGCTGAGCACTGGTCCATCGCCGTCGTCCTCTGCCAACCATGACGTGTCGACGGACCCGCCATTCGCTTCGGTCAGGGCGTCGAGGATCGAGGGCGCGAGCGGCTCGCCATTGTGCGCGACCAACCAATCGCGCGTCTGCGTGTCGAGCCCATGCCACAGCGTCGGGATGTCCATGTCGGCGAGTGTCTCAAGACCCGCGGTCCGTCGCGCACCCGCCGCCGGCGAGCCGGAGAGCGGCAACGGCCGCTCAAGCCGAGCGGCTCTCAGCCCTTGCGTTCGAACTGGTACGTGTTCTGCAGTTCGTCCTGGATGACCGTGGCCTTGCCCGTCGTGCGCAGCGACAGGTCGCGCTTGAGCGCGCGGGTGCGGTACGACCACCCCGCCGGCAGCGCCAGGCGCTTGCCGAGCTTCGGGAGGGAACGCAGCGTCACGGTCGGATCGACGATCTGCGAGTAGGCCTGCATCACGTAGACGCTGCCGTCGGGCGCGACGAGTTCGTGGACCCGGTGACGCCGGCTCCAGGTGAACGTGTTGGCCCGAAGGACCGTGGTCGCCGTGTAGGCGGCAAGGCCGGGGACGCCGTTGGTGATCGGCACCTGGACCTGGGCGATCTCGCGCATCCGCAGCCCGCCGAACATGGTGGTGGCGCCGAGGCCGGGGGCCAGGCGGATGGAGGCGGCCTCGATGAGCCAGAACCGCGGACCGTTGAGTCGGACGGTGAGCGCGCCGAGCTGGGAGGTCACTGCCGCGGCGTCCTGGGCCTTCCACAGCGCCGACGGGCAGGCGTTGAGCCCGTAGGTGTTCCACACGTCGGCGACCAGGTTGGGAACCGTCCCCTTCACCGCGAGGATCTCGCAGTAGCGGTCGTTGTACATCCCGGTGGTGGCCTTGGGCTTGGCCGCGGACGCCGTGGCGACGAGGGTCAGGGCCGATGCGGCCACGAGGACGACGAGGAGCGGACGGCGCAGGAGTCGGGGCATGGCGCGAGCCTAACAGGAGCGGACGACGCGTGTGACAGTCTGTCGCAACCGGGGACGGGCTGTGGCGCCGGCCCGGGGCCGCAAGGGCACGCGGATGGTCTGGCGCGATGGGGGCGACTCGTCTGGAAATCGGCTCAGAACGTCCAGCATCGAGTACGGCGGACAGTTCGCCAGCGTGTGTCAACTGCGACGGGACGGTGACGCGACTGCGCATCGCTCGGTCAGATTGCCCCACGAGAGATAAGTCTCGTGGTCGCAGCTCAGAGTGGGGGATACCGACTACTCCTTCTCGCGCAAGGGAGTAGCGGCTCAACGCCCGTGCCCCACCACGACTGACAGCTGAGTCACGGTGGGCGGTACTCAGCTGTCACTCGTCGCGGAGAGTGTCGGATTCGCGTGAAGGCGGTCGCTACTGCTCGTCGCGCAAAGGGGTAGCACCATGTGGGTTTCCACGGTCCCAGGCCGAGGTGTTGGCGCGTAGGTTGTGCACGACTAGTTTGCAGTCAACAAGGGACGACGGCCGTGCTTGAGCAGGAGCGTTTGTTGCGGCGGTTCTGGGCTGCGAGCGAGCGCCGTGAGCCGGTGGATCGGTTTCTGGCTCCTGGGTTTGAGCTGGTCGGATCGCTCGTAGATCCAGGGGCGCAGCTGAGTGCGGGTTCAGTGGATGAGCGTTATCGCCACTTCGACGCGGAGTTCGAGTCGTGGTTCGTGCGGCTGTACGACGTGCTCGCCGAACCGGAAGGGGCGCGCATGGTGGCGATCTTGGAGGCTGGCGCGACTCGCAGGGATGGAGTGTCTGGGGCGCGGTTGGGTGGGGCGGTGTTCGAGTTTCTGGGCCACCGGATACTGCGGGCGGTGGCGTACGAGGATGCTGCCGAGGCGCTGGTGGAGATCGGCGTGGACCCGGTAGCTGCCTTCGCGGAGCGGCGGGAAGATCCGGAGCTGGTGGTCTGGCTCATGTACACGCACCTGGTGCGGGGGCAGAGCGTCGATGACCTCTTTGCGGTCGACGCCCAGCGTGAGGGGACGGTCTGGCCCACGTCCACCGACCGTACGGGGTCCGGAGGGATCGCTGAGCGGTTCGCCGAGCTGGACGCGTTCTACGACGATTGGTCGATTCAGCTCGCCGACACCATCACCACGGCCGACGGCAGGGTGGTGGCCACGATCACCTGCGAGGCCACCGTCGACGGCCGATCAGAGGCCTTCGTCGCTGCCGTCGTGTACGAGGTGCGCGACGGTGTCATTCACCGCGCCATCGCGTTCCACGACGTCCACGACGCGTTCGACGCGCTGCGCTCTGCCGCAGCGCCAAGCACCGATTTCAGCGCGCTGTTCGACATCGCGGGTGTCGGCCTGTTGCACAACGCAGCGGACGGGAGCATCGTCGAGGCGAACGAGAAAGCAGCGGCGATTCTGGGTCTCACGCTCGATCAGCTACGCGGACGCAACCCGATGGACCCAGCGTGGCGTGCGGTCCACGAGGACGGCTCACCGTTTCCCGGCGATGAGCACCCGGTATCGGTGACGCTGCGCACGGGCGTCGAGCAGAGCGACGTGATCATGGGTGTGCACAAGCCCGACGGAACGCTGACCTGGATCTCGGTGACCTCACGGCTCGTGGCGCCAGACGACCCTGGAGCGCCCCGAGAATTGCTGACGTCGTTCACCGACATCACCGCGCTGATGAAGGCCAACGAGCACGCTCGCCATGAGCTTGAGTCGGAGCTGCTGCACGACTCGCTCACCGGGCTGCCCAACCGCGTTCTGTTCATGGACCGCCTGCAGCAGGCGCTGCGCCAGGCGACGCGCAGCGACGGTGCCGTGGCCGTCCTGTTCCTTGACTTGGACCGCTTCAAGGAGATCAACGACACACAGGGGCACGACGCGGGCGACCGCACACTCATCGCTGTCGGCAAGCTCGCCACCAGCGCGCTGCGCCCCGGCGACACCGTCGCCCGGCTCGCGGGCGACGAGTACGCCGTCCTGTGCCTGGACTGCACCCTCGCGCACGCCCAAGAGGTCGCTTCCCGCATCCTCACCGTCATCGCCCAAGCCCGTGCCCAAGAGCAGACCGCGCCGCTCGCAGCCAGCATCGGGATCGCCCTCAGCGACGACGGCGCTATCACCGCCCACGACCTGCTCGCACACGCCGACAGCGCCATGTACACCGCCAAACAAGCCGGCGGCGCACGCCACGCCACGTTCACCACCAACACACCGGCGACCTGACTACCCCTTCCGCGTGGGTGGGGTAGTAATTCCGCGGCGCATCGGAGCATCTTGTCCGGAACGCCGTCGAGTGGATGAGTGCACAGCGTGTGCCCCTCTCTTCTCCAATCCAATGCCCGATAATGTGGGTTATGTAACCCTCGACGGATGAGGGGCGTGGGAAGGCCGCATCGGTGGCGCGCCATGGGTCCGCCCTACACTCGGATGAGGCGTCCGCGGGCCCGCGGGCGCCGAACCGGGAGAGCGAGATGCTCGACGACGGACGCTGGGACGACTTTCTGCGCGACGGCTTCATGCACCTCGGTGCGATGCTGGATCCCGATCAGGTGGTCGCGCTGCGGGATCGGGCCGACGCGCTGGCGCTCGGCACCGTCACCAACGACCAGGTGCTGATGCAGCGCGACACCGGCGGCGCCTACGACGACCTGCCCGACGTCGTCACCGACTTCGGCGAGGGAACGCTGCGCTACCGCAAGATCCAGGGCCTGGAGACCGACGACCTGTTCCGCGAGCTCGTGGTCCATCCGCTGTGCCGGGAGATCTGCGCCCAGATGTACGGCGCGCACGCACCCGTCTCCATCTTCCGGGCCATGATCATGAACAAGCCGGCGGGCCAGGGAACCACGCTCCCGTGGCATCAGGACGGCGGCGACGTGTGGAAGCTGGACCGCGACCCGCTGGTGACCGTCTGGGTCGCGCTCGACGACGCCACCCCGGAGAACGGTTGCATGGAGGCCGTGCGCGGCAGCCACCGCAAGGGCCTGCTCTCCTTTGAGGGAAGCACGCTCTCGGAGGCCGAGGCGGCGCTGCACTGCGACCCGGCCGACGTCGTCGACCTCGCGGTCCCGGCGGGCCACGGTGTGCTGCTGCACAACTGGCTCATCCACCGCTCCGGCATCAACCCGTCCGAACGCCCGCGGCGCGGGTTCACCGCCTGTTACATGGACGGACGCACGATCAGCAGCCTCACCGGCAATCACTTCCCCCTCGTGCTGGGAACCGCGCCGCAGGAGGTGCCGCCGTACGTCGCCCAGCTGGAGATCGACTGCGCCGCACTGCGCACGAGCTTCGCGACCGCCGAGGAGTACGCGCTGAGCCTGGAGGCCGAGGTCGGCAGGCTGCGCGAAGCGCTCGCGGCCGCGTCCTGAGCGTCAGGCCTCGACGACGCCCAGCAGCTCCAGGTCGATCGACACCAGCAGCGGGCCGGGCGCGGCCCGCAGCCCGGGCAGCAGCGGCGTCACGCGCCGGACGCTCGGGATCGTGACGCCGGACACCGTCGTCTCCGCCAGGCAGCGGTTGGCGGCCACGGCCCACGGCGCGATCATGCCCGCGCGATAGTCCAGGCGGCGCATCGCGCCGTCGTCGCCGAACCACAGGCTCTGCGCGGGCGCGTGGCCGTACAGGTGCGCCGGCAGGTGCAGCCGCAGCCCGTGCAGCTGCTCGCCGTCGACCGCGTGGCGGCCGAGGCTGGTGAGGGTGACATCGTCGCGCCGCAGCAGCGCGGGAAAGGCGGTGTAGCCCCACAGCGCGTGGCCGGAGAACGCCATGGCGTCGATGGCGTCCCACGGGCGCTTGGGCCACGGCGCCCGCCGGGTGAACACCGCGTCCCGGCGCTCCTGCACGGCCCGCCCGTCGCCGTCCTGCAGTCGCACCGTGCCGGCGTCGAACTCCCCCCGCCACCGCGGGTCCGTCCTGGAGCGCATGTGGACGAGCTGCCGGTGGACGTGGACGCGAGCGTCGAAGTCCTCGACCGGTCCGGACTGGCCGACCATCCTGAAGGCCAGGCCGCCGACCCGCACCCGCAGGTCCAGCGCCTCGAGGGCGTCCCAGCGCGCCGCGCCACCGCTGTGGGCCGACACCCGATCCAGGAGTTCCGCGACGAGCACACGCTCACGATATCTGCCGGGCCGTCCCGAAACCGTCTCAACCTGCGCGGTTCGGTGGAACGCGTCACCGGGCCGTGAGAGAGTCCATTTCATGCCCGAGTACGACGCGTTCGGCAACCCCGTCGACCAGGCGCCGCTGGAGAGCGGGTCCGCTCCCGCCTCCGACGTGCAGCCGTCGGATCGGCCCGTGCAGCCGGCCCCGGTGGCGCCGTCTCCCACGCCGCCGCCCCGCACCACGACCCCGCCGCCCTCCTACTCCGCGCCGCCGCAGTTCCGGGTGTCCGGCGGCGGCTCGGGCTCGGGCCGGGGTCTGCGCATCATGTTCATCCTGCTCATCTCGATCGCCCTGCCGCTGGGCATCACCTACTACGTATTCAACAAGGCCGACGACACGTTCAACTCGGTGCAGAAGAGCTTCGAGTCCTTCAGCACGCCGACCGTGTTCGCGCCGCCACCGCCGACGCCCGACACCCCCGACACGTCGGCCACCCCGCCGACCGGCCTGGACCGCGGCTCGCTGCTCCTGGCCGGCAACTTCCGCCCGGCGCTGCGCGAGGTGCGACGGCTGGCCGACGGCGCGGGCCCCGCGTTCGTCCGCGTCCAGGCGGACCGCATCGACGTGCAGGTGGCGCGCAACGGCAAGAGCCGGCTGATCCACCGCCCGTGGAACGCCAAGGCCGAGGTGATCGGCGGGACGACGCCCGGCGCCTCCAACCAGCCGACGATGCGGTGGTCCAAGGTCGACGCGCAGGCCCCGCGCCGCCTGTACGAGGGCGTGCGCAACGGCAGCTCGCGCCCGTCCAAGCAGCTCGAGTACGCCGTGCTCTCGGCCGGATTCGACCGCTGGTCGGCGTTCCGCGAGAACGGCACGGGCTTCACCGCCGACCTGCGCGGCCGGAACCTGCAGCGCATCGGCGGCTGACGGGGCCAGGGCGCCACGGTCTTGCGTTAACGAGCACTGTTCGGTAACCTGCCGATCGGTGTTCGGTAACAGCCTCTCCCCTCTGACGTCCGGCGGTGTGGCATGACCCGCATGGCCCGCGGGCGCGACACGCACCTGGGCCCCGCCGAGATCGCCGCGGAGACCCTCCGGCAGTTCGACGCGGGAGCCGGCGACCCGAGCATCCGGCAGCTCGCCCGCTCGCTCGGCGTGGCGCCCTCGGCCATCTACCACCACTACGCGTCCCGGGCCGACATCATCGCCGCGGCGCTGGACCTCGTGTGGCAGGAGATCGGGCTGGAGTTCGTGGAGACCGTGCCGGACCCGTTCGCCGAGGACCCGGTCGAGGTGCTCGTCGTATACGGGGTCGCCCTGCGCCGCGCCCTCGTGCGCCACTACCGCATCGCCCAGTACATGGCCGCCACGCCGCAGGCCGACGACGTGCGCGCCAACACGCTGGCGCTCACGGCCAACGTGCTGGAGCGCATGGGCCTCAGCGGCGACGACGCCGCCGCCCCCTTTCACGCCTACGCGTCGTACACCCTGGGCGCATCGCTGTTCGCCGCCACGCGGCGCATGGCCAACGAGCAGCTTGCGCGCGACGCCGACGCCGACGCACCCGCGGCGGAGCGGTTTCGCTCGCGCCCCCACCCGGCCCTGGCCGCCCGCTCCCAGGAGCAGACCCGGGCGGCCCTCGACGACATGATGGACCTGTCGTCGGTGGATCCCGCACGGGACGAGGAGCTGTTCGAGCTCGATCTGCGCCGGCTCATCGCGACCTTCGACCCGCGCCACCCGGGTCCCGCGGGCGGTGGTCGACGTGGCTAGGGGCTCCACGCTGGTGGCCGCGCCCCCTGCTCGTCCGCGGCCCGGCGGAACGCTCACCCCTCCGCGCCGCGCCCCCGCGATGTGCGCCGTCACCTATCGCCCGCTGACCGGCCACGGGGAGTCCCTGCGCGCGTGGGAGGCCGACACCCGCGAGGTGGCGTCGACCTTCGCCGGCTACCTCGCCACCGACGTGCTCGTGTCGCGGACCGGGCAGGAGCGCACGGTCGTGCAGTGCTTCAGCTCCACGTGGCACCTGGAGACGTGGCTGGCCAGCGAGGTGCGCGCGAGCCTGCTGCGCCGCGGCGGTCGCCTCTTCGCGGCCGCCCCGCATCAGCAGCTGCTCGTCGGGGAGCACGACCACGACTGCGTCAGCGTGGTGCGGTCCTACGCCGTGGACGCGACCGAGGAGGAGGCGTTCCTGGCCTGGCATCAGCGCACCGCCGGCGTCCAGCGTGCGTTCCCCGGGTTCCGGGGCTCGGAGGCGCTGCCTCCCGCGGCGCAGGGCCAGGACACGTGGACGATCGTGCTGCGGTTCGCCTCCCCCCTGCACCTGGACCACTGGCTGGCGTCCGCGGAGCACGAGCGCACCGTCCCGGACGGCGCACGTTTCGCCGGCACGCCGGCACGCGGCCGTCTGCGCCGGTGGCGCAACGGCCTGGCCGTGCCGGGACTGGTGGCCGCCTGCGCCGCAGGCGCGGCGGCGGTCACCGCCGTCCTCTAGTGCTGGTGGCCGGCCCAGGTCATGAGCGCGAACGTGAAGGCCGCGCCGCCGACCGTGACCGCGATGGCGATCTCTCGGATGATGTCTTCCATACGTCCATGATGCCCCGCGCGCCTGAAGTCCAGCGCAACCGAAGGTAAAGCCTTCGTAACGGTTCAGATCCCGCTGCGCAGCAGGCCGGGCAGGCGCAGCAGCAGGCGCGGGATGTCGCTGCGGGAATCGGCCAAGGCATCCTCGATCTCCAGCGTCACGTCGCCGGTGTGCAGGCCCGGCCCGTGCCCCACCAGGAGGTGCTCGGGCGTGAGCGCGGCGAACGGCGCCTTCGGCGGCAGCAGGCGCAGCATCGGGTGCACGCCGACCCGCCCGTGGCCGACCGCGAAGTAGGAGCAGGTTCCCAGCGCCTCGGAGACGACGAGCGTGGCCCGGTCCGGCCACCACAGCGCGAGCTCGTGCCAGCCCGGCCGCTCGATCACGCGGACGACCCGGAAGGGCGCGTCGGGGACACTCGCGGGCAGGCGCCGCAGCGGGACGCCGAGCCGCTGGGCGATCGCCGCGCCGTCGCGGTCGTGGCGATCGAGCAGCTGCAGGACGCCGACGGGCTCGCCGAGCGCCGCGACCTCCTCCATCACCGCGGGGTCGTCGACCGGGTCGATCAGCCACACGCGCCCGTCGTCGACCAGCGCGTGCGAGGAGCGGGCCATGGTCTCCTTCACGGTCCAGGTCAGGCCGAAGTCGAAGGCCTGCGTCGTGAGCTCGAGCGGGGCGGCGGCAGTCACCGCGACGACGCTAGCAGGGCGCCGGCGCCGGCTCTGGAGTGCCGCTTCCCGGCGCATGCGCCGATACCATCGGCGCATGTCCATCGGCCCGATCACGCGAGGCGCCCTGATGCGCAACCACCTGCGCCCGCTGTTCGACCGTGTCGTCATCAAGGAGCTGGAGCCCGACCGGCTGCGCACCTCGGGCCTGCTCGTGCCGCCCGGCAGCAACGAGCCGCCGCCGCAGCACGGCATCGTCCTGGACATCGGCCCCGGCATCGACTGGTGGCAGTCCGCCGGGGTGCGGATGCCCGTGCAGCCCGGTGACCACGTGGTGTTCCCGGCCTCCGCGGGCGTGTGGGTCGAGGTGGACGAGGAGCGGCTGCTCGTGTGCCGCGTGGGCGAGTTGCTCGGCGTGCTCGACAGCGCCGATCCGACCGGCGAGATGCCCCAGCCGTAATCGCAGCGCCGCGCCCGGCGTGGCAGGCGGCGACCAGACAGGCGAAATGGCGCGAAAACCGCAATGCTTGCGCCCATGCTCAGTCGCGCCGGCACTCATCGCTACGGGATCGTGCTCGCGATCGTGCTCGCCCAGGTCCTCTTCCTGGTCCTCGCGCCCACCACGACGCTGAGCCGGACGATCAGCCTCGTGCTGCAGGGCACGGTGCTGCTGGCGGTGATCATGACCAGCCGGCAGTCCGAGCGGGTCCGCACCCGGGCCACGATCGGCGCCGCCGCCATCGTGATCGCGATCGCCGTCCTGGCCAGCTCGGACGCGCTCCCCAAGGCCGTCACGATCACCCTGGGCGCCATCATCGTGCTGGCCCCCCTCCCCACGCTGTGCACGCAGCTCATCCGCATGATGCGCAGCACCGGCGTGACCGTCGAGGCCCTGGCGGGCGCGCTGGCTGTCTACCTGCTCGTCGGCACGCTGTTCGCCCTCGTCGTCGGGATCATGGCCGAGAGCGGCAGCGCCCCGTTCTTCACGAACGGCAGTGACGGCGACACCTCCACCCACGTCTACTACAGCTTCACCACCCTCACCACGACGGGGTACGGCGACCTCACCGCCGCCAGCCGGCAGGGCCACGGTCTGGCGGTGCTGGAGATGCTGTTCGGCCAGATCTACCTGGTGACCATCATCGGGCTGCTCGTGGGCAACCTGCGCTCGCGCCGGGCCGACGAGGCCGCGCAGGCCGCCGAGAAGGAATGAGCACCGCCGGGCTGGAGCGCCGGCTGCGCCACCAGCGCAGCACACCGCCCGACGAGAAGCAGGAGACGACGCCGCTGGAGCTGTTCTTCGACCTCGTCTTCGTGTTCGCGGTCACCCAGCTCTCGCATCTGCTGCTCGACCACCTCACGTGGGAGGGCGCGGCCCAGACGCTCTTCCTCCTGCTCGTGGTGTGGTGGGCGTGGACGTACACGACGTGGTGGACCAACTGGTTCGACCCCGAGTCGTCGATTCCGGTGCGCCTCGTGCTCATCCTCGGGATGCTCGCCAGCCTCCTGATGTCAATCGCCATCCCGGATGCGTTCGGCGATCGGGGCCTGTTGTTCGCCGGGGCCTATGTCGCACTGCAGGTCGGGCGCTCCGGCTGGGCGATCTGGGCCTACCCGCCGGGGTCCCGGCAGCGGAGGCTGTTCCAGCGCATCACGACCTGGGCGGTGGCCGCCGGGGTGCTGTGGATCGCCGGGGCCCTGGTCGACACCCCGGAGCGGACCGTGATCTGGCTCTCGGCGCTGCTCGTCGACTTCACCGGCCCCGCGGTGCGCTATTGGACACCCCGGTTGCGCAACGCCTCCGACGACGACTGGATGATCAACACCGGCCACTTCGCCGAGCGGTTCCAGCTGTTCATCATCATCGCCCTGGGCGAGTCGATCGTGGTCAGCGGCGCGACCGCCTCCGGCCTGCACCTCGACGACGCGACGATCGTGGCCGTGTCGGTCGCCTTCCTCAGCACGGCGGCGCTGTGGTGGCTGTACTTCGACTTCGTCGTCAAGATCGCCACGCGGCGCCTGGAGCACAGCGCCAATCCGGGCAACCTGGCGCGGGACGCCTACACGTACCTGCACCTGCCGATCATCGCGGGGATCATCGTCGCGGCGGTGGGTGACGAGCTGGTCATCGCGCATCCCGGCCACCACCTCGAGGCGGTGGATGCGCTGGTCGTGGTGCTCGGCCCCGCGCTCTACCTCGTCGGCCATGTCCTCTTCCGGCTCCGCATGTCGGGGTCGCTGAGCCAGCGCCGGCTGCTGGCGGCGGGGGCGATCATGCTGCTGTGGTTCCTGCACGCGTCGGTGAGCGCCCTCGTGCTCGCCTCGCTCGTGGTGGTGGTCCTGCTCGTGGTGATCGTGATCGACGCCCGCTCCCACAGCGGATATGACGCGATGGAGGCCGTGCGCCGGCTCGAAGAGACGCGATAGCGTCCCGGCCATGACCCTGCCCGCCGATCCCGCCGCCTTCGTGGCCGCCGCCGAGCGCGGCGTCAACGAGCGCGACCTGGAGGCGACGGTCGGGGTCTACTCCCCCACCGCGACCCTGACGGCGATCACCGACGGCGCCGGCGAGCAGGTGACCGGGGCGGACGCGCTGCGGCGCGCCTGGGCCGGGTACCTCGACGGCATGGAGGCGCGCGGCTTCTGGCTGCGCAAGACGCTGTCGGCGGCCTCCGGGGACACCATCGCCAACGAGTGGGTCGGCGGGTTCGGGATCCCGCAGGCCGGCGCCGAGCTGCGCGCCCGGGGCGCCGAGCGCTGGACGTTCGGCGAGGACGGGCTCGTCCACGACCACGTCATGTGGACGTTCTTCGACGTGCGGCCCTCCACCACGCTGGTGGCGCGGGCCCGCATCGGGCTGGCCACCCCGCGCACGGCGATCGCCTTCCTGCGCGCCCAGCGCCGCCACCGGGCCTAGGCCTGGGTCAGACGCCCTTCTTGGTGCGCGCCGCGCGGACCCGGTCGGTCGCCGACAGGTGCACCTTGCGCAGGCGGATCGCCTCCGGGGTCACCTCGACGCACTCGTCGACGCGGATGAACTCCAGCGCCTGGTCCAGCGACATGATGTGGTGGGGCACGAGGCGGACCGTGTTGTCGGAGCCCGCCGCGCGCATGTTCGTCTGCTGCTTCTCGCGGATCGCGTTGACGTCGAGGTCGTCGGCGCGGGAGTTCTCCCCCACGATCATCCCCTCGTAGACGTCCTCGCCCGGCCCGACGAAGAGCTGGCCGCGCTCCTGCATCTTGTGCAGGGCGAACTGGCCGGTCTGGCCGCGGCGGTCGGCCACCAGCGAACCGGTGGGGCGCGTGAGGATGTCGCCGACCCACGGCGCGTAGTGCTCGAAGACCGCGTGCAGGATGCCGGACCCGCGGGTCTCGGTCATGAACTCGGTGCGGAAGCCGATGAGGCCGCGGGCGGGGACCAGGAACTCCAGGCGCACCCAGCCGGTGCCGTGGTTGACCATCGACTCCATCTTGCCCTTGCGCAGGGCGAGCATCTGGGTGACGACGCCGAGGAAGTCCTCGGGCACGTCGACGGCCAGGCGCTCGATCGGCTCGTGGATCTTGCCGTCGACCTCCTTGGTGACGACCTGCGGCTTGCCGACGGTCATCTCGAAGCTCTCGCGGCGCATCGTCTCGACGAGGACGGCCAGCTGCAGCTCACCGCGGCCCTGGACCTCCCAGGTGTCGGGGCGCTCGGTCTCCAGCACGCGGATGGACACGTTGCCGACGAGCTCGGCCTGCAGGCGGTCGCTGACCTGGCGGGCGGTGAGCTTCTTGCCCGAGTTGCCGGCCAGCGGCGAGGTGTTGATGCCGATGGTCATGCCCAGCGCGGGCTCCTCGACGGCGATGACCGGGAGCTGGCGGGGATCCTCGGGGTCGGCGAGCGTCTCGCCGATGGTGATCTCCGGGATGCCGGCGACCGCGACGATCTCGCCGGGGCCGGCCTCCTCGATCGGGACGCGGGCCAGGCCCTCGTTGGCGTAGAGCTCGACGATCTTGCCGGACTGCACCTCACCGGAGGCGCGGATCCAGGCGACCGTCTGGCCCTTGCGGACGTTGCCGTTGTAGATGCGGCACAGCGCCAGGCGCCCGACGTAGGCGGAGGCGTCGAGGTTGGTCACCAGTGCCTGGAACGGGGCGCCCTCCTCGTACTCGGGCGCGGGGACGTGCTCGAGGAGCAGGTCGAAGAGCGGGCGCAGGTCGGTGCCGTCGACGGGGCTCTCGTGGTCGTAGTCGACCGACGCCCACCCCTCCTTGGCGTTGGTGTAGACGATCGGGAACTCGATCTGCTCCTCGTCGGCGTCGAGGTCCAGGAAGAGCTCGTAGACCTCGTCGACCACCTCGCCGATCCGTGCGTCGGGGCGGTCCACCTTGTTGATGCACAGGATCACCGGCAGCCGGCGCTCCAGCGCCTTGCGCAGCACGAAGCGGGTCTGGGGCAGCGGGCCCTCGGACGCGTCGACGAGCAGCATGACCGCGACGACCAACGTCAGGCCGCGCTCGACCTCGCCGCCGAAGTCGGCGTGGCCGGGGGTGTCGACGAGGTTGAACTTGACGTTGCCACCGTCGGGCGTCGGGTAGCGCACCGCCGCGTTCTTGGCCAGGATGGTGATGCCCCGCTCGCGCTCCTGGTCCATGGAATCCATGACGCGGTCCTGCAGTTCCTCGTGCGCGGAGAAGATGCCGGACTGGCGCAGCATCGCGTCGACGAGGGTCGTCTTGCCGTGGTCGACGTGG
>CAZXNX010000016.1:0-16578 GCA_964642225.1 uncultured Solirubrobacteraceae bacterium
GAGCACCTCGCCGTGCGCAACGGCGCGGGCATCTTCGACGTCTCGCACATGGGCGAGATCGAGACGACCGGCCCCGACGCCGGCGCCTTCCTGCAGCACCTGCTCTCCAACGACGAGGAGATGCTGGCCGTCGGCGGCGCCCAGTACTCGGTGCTGTGCCGCGAGGACGGGGGCGTCATCGACGACCTCTTCACCTACCGGCTGGAGCCCCAGCGCTACCTGACCGTCACCAACGCGGCCAACCACGCCAAGGACGTCGCCTGGTTCCAGGGCCAGGCCAAGGGCTTCGACGTCACCGTCGCCGACGTGGCCGACAACTTCGCCATGCTCGCCGTCCAGGGCCCCCGGGCCCGGGAGATCGTGCAGGGCATCGCCGACCAGTCGCTGCCCGACCGCTTCACCGTCGCCTGGCGCCACCTGGCCGGCCGCGGCGTCCTGGTCTGCGGCACCGGCTACACCGGCGAGGACGGCGTGGAGATCCTCTGCGCCCCCAGCGACTCGCCCGCCCTGTGGGACGAGCTCGTGCGCCGCGGCGCCACGCCCGCCGGACTCGCCTGCCGCGACACGCTGCGCCTGGAGGTCTGTTACCACCTCTACGGCAACGACCTCATGGAGTCCCGCGGGCCGATCGAGGCCGGCCTCGGCTGGGCCTGCAAGGAGGACACCGGCTTCGTCGGCTCCACGGCGGTGCGCGCCGTACGCGAGGCCGGCCCGAGCGAGCGGCTCGTCGCCTTCACCCTCACCGGCGCGGGCATCCCCCGCCAGGGCAACCCGGTCGTCGGCGGTGGCGAGGTGACGAGCGGGACGCTCTCGCCGAGCCTCGGCGTCGGCATCGGAATGGCCTACGTCCCGGCCGATCGCGCCGCGGTCGGCACCCCGATCACGATCGATGTTCGCGGCAAGGAGCGGGAGGCAGTCATCGCTGCCAAGCCTCTGCTGCGTAAGGACCAATAGCGTCTCCCGCACCGACGGGAGACAAAGGAGATCCGCATGGCCGACGCCAGTTACCCCGAAGACCTGCTGTACCACCCCGAGCACGACTGGGCCAAGATCGACGGCGACGTCGCCACCTTCGGCGTGACCTGGTTCGCCCAGGACGCGCTCGGCGAGGTCGTGTTCTTCGATCCGCCCGCGGTCGGCAGCTCCGTCTCCAAGGACGAGCCGTACGCCGAGGTCGAGTCGGTCAAGGCGGTCTCCGACGTGTTCGCCCCGCTCTCGGGCGAGATCGTGGAGGTCAACGAGGCCCTGGGCGACGCGCCCGAGGCCATCAACGAAGACCCCTACGAGGCCGGCTGGATGGTCAAGGTCCGCCTGTCCGATCCCTCCGAGGTCGATGCCCTCCTGGCGCGCGACGCCTACGTCGCGACGCTCTCCTAGCCGAAAGGTCCCCTGAGTGACCCAGTACACCTCCACCACGCCCGACGATCTGCGCGAGATGCTCGCCGAGATCGGGGTGGCCTCCATCGACGAGCTGTTCGCCCCGATCCCGGAGGCGGTCCGCCTGGACCGTCCCCTGGACCTGCCCGCCGGGCAGACGGAGCAGGACGTCTACGGCCACCTGCTCGACCTCGCGCGCCGCAACGTGTCGGCGGAGGACGAGCTCACGTTCCTGGGCGCGGGGATGTACGACCACTACGTGCCCGCGGTGATCGACATGCTGCTGGGCCGCTCGGAGTTCCTCACCCCGTACACGCCGTACCAGCCCGAGATCAGCCAGGGCGGGCTGCAGGTGATGTTCGAGTACCAGACCGCGATCAGCGAGCTGACCGGCCTGCCCGTCTCCAACGCCTCGGTGTACGAGGGGCCCAGCGCCGTGGGCGCCGCCGCCTACCTGGCCAAGCTGGCCAACGGCCGCAAGCGCCTCGTCGTCTCTGCCGGTCTGCACCCGCACAGCCGCGCGACCGTCACCACGCTCGCCCACGGGTACGGCATGGAGGTCGTGGAGGTGCCGCTGGCCGGCGGCGTCACCGACCCGCAGGCGTGGGCCGCGGCGATCGACGACGACACCGCCGCCGCCTTCTTCCAGCAGCCCAACTTCCTCGGCGCGATCGAGGACGCGGCCGCGCTGGCCGCCGCCGCCAAGGCCGAGGACGCCGGGGGCGACACGCTCGTGGTGGTCGGCTCCTACGACCCGATCCCGCTCGGCGTGCTGGCCGCGCCCGGCGACTGCGGCGTGGACGTCGCCGTCGGCGAGGGGCAGACGCTCGGCAACCGCCTGGACTTCGGCGGCCCGTCCTTCGGCTTCTTCGCCGCGACCGAGGCGTACATCCGGCGCATGCCGGGCCGCATCTCCGGCGAGACGACCGACGTCGACGGCCGCCGCGGCTTCGTGCTCACGCTGCAGACCCGCGAGCAGCACATCCGCCGCGAGAAGGCCACCTCCAACATCTGCACCTCGCAGGCGCTCAACGCCCTGGCCGGGGTCGTGTACCTCGGCTGGCTGGGCCGCGAGGGCCTGGTCGAGCTCGGCGAGCTGCTCCTGCAGCGCACCGCCTATGCCCGCGACGCGCTCACCGCGCTGGACGGCGTCAGCGCCCTGCACGACGAGCCGGTGGTGCGCGAGTTCGCCGTCACCCTCGACGTGGACGGCCTCGACGGCGTGCGCCGCGTGATCGACCGCTGCGCCGCCGCCGGCGTCAACCCGGGCTTCGCCCTGGGCCGCGTGTACGACGAGCACCCGACCGGCCTGCTGGTCGCCATCACCGAGCAGCGCACGAAGAAGGACATCGACCGCCTCGCCCTCATCCTCGAGGCCGCCGTGGCCGCCGAGAGAGTCAACGCCACGAGCGGAGCGAACGCATGACCCACTCCGTCGACAACAACCACCTGCACGCCGACCCGGGCATCGAGCACGAGCCGCTGCACCACTCCATCCCCGTGAGCGCCGCCGGCGCCACGCCGATGCAGCGGGCCAAGGTCGAGACGATCTTCGAGAAGGGCGCCCCCGGGCGCCGCGCCTTCCAGTGCCCGGAGATGGACGTCCCCGTGCGCGAGGACCTGCTCCCCGAGCATCTGCGCCGCCAGACGCCGCCGCGCCTGCCGCAGGTCACCGAGCCGGAGCTGGTGCGCCACTACGTCAACCTGTCCAAGCGCAACTTCGACCTGGACTCAGGCTTCTACCCGCTCGGCTCCTGCACGATGAAGCACAACCCGCGCCTGCACGAGCGCGTCACCGCGCTGCCGGGCCACGCCCGTCTGCACCCGCTGCAGGACCCCAGCCGCGCCCAGGGCGCCCTGGAGCTGATGCACAACCTCGAGGGCGCGCTCGGCGAGGTCGCGGGCCTGCCGCACGTGTCGCTGCAGCCCTCCGCCGGGTCGCACGGCGAGCTGGCCGGCCTCTTGCTGACGCGGGCCTACCACGAGGATCGCGGCGAGACCCGCCACAAGATCCTCACGCCCGACACCGCCCACGGCACCAACCCCGCCACGGTGACGATGGCCGGCTACCAGGTGGTCAAGGTCGGCACCAACGAGCAGGGCGGCGTCGACATCGACGACCTGCGCACCAAGATCGACGACGACATCGCCTGCCTGATGCTCACCAACCCCAACACGCTGGGGATCTTCGACCCGAACATCGAGGAGATCGCGCGGCTGGTCCACGACGTGGGGGCGACCCTGTACTACGACGGGGCCAACCTCAACGCGGTCATGGGCCGCGCCCGCCCCGGCGACATGGGCTTCGACATCGTGCACTACAACCTGCACAAGACCTTCACGCAGCCGCACGGCGGCGGCGGGCCGGGCTCCGGCCCGATCGCCGTCTCCGACCGCATCGCCCCGTACCTGCCCCAGCCGGTCATCACCCGCACCGAGACGGCCGAGGGCCCGGTCTTCGACCTCGTCGAGGACGGCGAGAAGTCGATCGGCAAGCTCCGGGGCTTCCAGGGCAACTACGGCTGCTTCGTGCGCTCCTACGCGTACATCTGCTCGCTCGGCTCCGAGGGGCTGCAGGACGCGTCGGAGACGGCGGTGCTCAACGCCAACTACCTGCTGGCCCGGCTGCAGCGCGAGGGCGTGGCCGAGTACCTGCCGCTGGCCTTCGGCGAGCGCTGCATGCACGAGTTCGTCCTCGACGGCTCGGTCATGAAGAAGGAGCTGGGCATCCGCACGCTGGACCTCGCCAAGCGCCTGCTGGACCACGGGTTCCACCCGCCGACGGTCTACTTCCCGCTGCTCGTCGAGGAGGCGCTCCTCATCGAGCCCACCGAGACCGAGACCAAGGAGACGCTCGACGCGTTCGCGGATGCGATCGCGGCGATCCTGCGGGAGGCCAAGGTGGATCCCGAGATCGCCCGCAACGCGCCGTACACCACGCCGGTGCGGCGGCTGGACGAGGCGGGGGCGGCCAAGCGGCCGGTCATCCGCCAGCCCATCGCCTCGTAACCGATCACAACAGGGTCCAGGCGGCCCTGCCTCCGATCACGATGCAACCCTCCGCCCCGACGGCTAGATTTCGGGGTGGCGCACAGATGCTCGGAATGTGAGAGTTTCCTGTCCGTTACGCGGGCCCGCAGGGGCGGCCCGCGGGTCCAGAGTCACGAGGGAGAAGCTGTGTACACGGGTCATGCGGTGGGTCGTCGTCCGATGGTCGGCATGTTGGGTCGGTGTCTGGGCGTGCTCGGGCTGCTGCTCGCGCTGTGCGTGACAGGTGCCCCGGCGGCGCTGGCCAAGACCACGAAGAAGCCGCTGCCCAAGGCGGCCAAGGTCAGCCTGCTGCTCGGCTCCAACAAGCGTGACGTCGCGCTCCTCGCCGGCCTGAAGGTCAAGGTCAAGACCGACCGCGCCGTGAAGGTCTCCGTGTCGATCGGCGGCGGCCTGGCGGGCAAGGCCCGCTCCGTCACCTTCAAGAAGCGCGGCACCAGCACCCTGGTGTTCAAGCTCAGCGCTGCCGGGCGCAAGGCGTTCGAGGCCTGCGGCAACGGGAACGTGCCGGTCAAGGCGACGGCCTCCTACCTGGTCCCGAAGAAGGGCTCGCGCACGAAGAAGGTCACCAAGAAGCTGACCCAGACGGTGGCGGTCAAGTGGACCGGGCCCAAGTGCACGGTCACGCCGCCCCCGGTCACCGACACCACGCGCTGCGATCCGATCGACCCGGACCGCTGCATGCTGCCCTTCCCCAACAACTACTTCACGAAGGCCGACCCGTCCTCCGCGACCGGGCTGCGCATCAACTTCCAGCAGGCCGCGATGCCCGCCGACAAGAACGGCGCGCACATCGACCCGACCGAGTGGAACCGCAACGACGGCTTCAGCCCCGGCCAGCCGATCACGGTCACCGTCCCCGGCCTCGACAACCAGGCGGCGTTCGACCAGAGCGGCATCGTCCCGATCACCAACATGGCCGACTACACCCGGTCCGACCAGCCCGTCGTGGTCATCAACGCCTCCACCGGCGCCCGCCAGCTCATCTGGGCGGAGATCGACAGCAGCGCCGGCAGCGCGGCCAACACGTCGCTGATCATCCGGCCCGGCAAGAACTGGGTGGAGGGCCAGCGCTACATCGTCGCGCTGCGCAACCTCAAGAAGGCCGACGGCACGCCGGTGGACACCAACGCCGCGTTCAAGCAGTACCGCGACGATGCGATCCCGGCCTCGGCCTCGGCCGCCGTCAAGGACCGCAAGCCGGCGATGGACGACATCTTCGCCAAGCTGCAGAGCGCGGGCATCGACCGCGGCAGCCTGAACCTGGCGTGGGACTTCACCATCGCCAGCCGCGACAACCTGGCGGGCCGGATGCTCGCCATCCGCAACGACGCGTTCGCCAAGCTCGGCGACACCGACCTCTCCAACCAGACGGTGGAGGGGTCGGCGCCCGCGTTCACCGCGACCGCCGAGGACCTCCCGGCCGACACGAAGTTCGCCCGTAAGGTCACCGGCACGTTCCAGGTCCCCTGCTACCTGACCGACGCGACCAACGGCTCCGGGACCGCGCCGTGCAACCAGGGCGCCACGTTCAACTACGCCCCGGGCGACACCTCGCCGGACCGCACCCCGGTGCAGAACGGCACGTTCACCGCCACCTACACCTGCCGCATCCCGCGTGACTCGCTCAGCGGCCCGATCGTCACCGGCGCCCGCGGCGTGATCTACGGCCACGGCCTCCTCGGCGGCCAGGGCGAGGTCGGCCAGGGCCAGATCACCGACATGGCCTTCAACCACAAGGCCGTGTACTGCGCGACCGACTGGTACGGCATGGCCTCCGGGGACATCGGCACGGTCGCCGGCATCCTCACCAACCTGAGCCTCTTCCCGCGGCTCGCCGATCGCGTCCAGCAGGGGATGCTGAGCTTCCTCTTCCTGGGCCGCCTGCTCGCCGCCTCCGCGGCACAGGGCGGGTTCGCGAGCAACGCGGCGTTCCAGGACGGCGGCGGCACGCCGGTCATCCAGGCCAATGGCCGCATCTACTACGACGGCAACTCCCAGGGCGGCATCATCGGCGGCGCCGTGGTGGCCGTCTCGCCGGACCTGGACCGCGGCACGCTCGGCGTGCTGGGCATGAACTACTCGACGCTGCTGCAGCGCAGCACCGACTTCAGCAACTACGCCAAGGTGCTCTACGGCGCCTACCCGGACACGCTGGACCGGCAGCTGTACCTGAGCCTCATGCAGATGCTGTGGGACCGGGCCGAGGCCAACGGCTACGCCGAGCACATGACCACGGACCCGTACCCGAACACGCCCGCGCACCAGGTGCTCCTGCACGCCGCCTTCGGTGATCATCAGGTCGCCAACGTCAGCGCGCTGGTGGAGGCCCGCACGATCGGGGCCCGCATCTACACGCCGGACGGCGTCGCCGACCACGCGCTGGACCCCGGTCGCTGGAACCCGGTCTCCAACCCGTTCCTGGGCATCGAGCCGATCACCAGCTTCCCGTACAGCGGCTCGGCACTGGTCATGTTCGACTCGGGCCCGCTGCGCGACGGTGGAACAAAGGGGACCAACTACTCCCCGCTCACCAACGTGGCCCCGACCGACGCGGACGGCAACGACCCGCACGAGTTCCCCCGCCGCACCGCCACCGGCCAGCAGATGAAGTCCGACTTCTACGCGCCCGGCGGCCAGGTCACCAAGGCCTGCGGCTCGGGCCCGTGCTACTCGGACGGCTTCACCGGCGCCCCCTGATCCACGCCGCCGCTCCGGCCCGCCGAGAGTCGCCTCAAAGGGTCGAATAGACCTGCAACGCGACTGTCGGCCGCCGGAGCCTGGGTGCGTCGGCGCAGGGTCGAGCGGCGGGGTGGTGGTCCGCGACGCGGCTCGGGCAAGGGGTAGCCCTTCGTTCCGCTTTCTTGGGGGTTGTCCAACTGATTCCCCCGGGGTGGGTGCCAGTTGGATCACGTCCGTTGACGACGAACAGCCCCACGCACGGAGCCTCCAATAACCTGCCACCCCGTGCGCATCTTCTCCGGCATCCAGCCCACCGGCCGCAAGCACCTGGGCAACTACGTGGGCGCCATCCGTCAGTACGTGGCGGGGCAGGAGCAGGGGGAGGGGCTCTACTGCATCGTCGACCTGCACGCCACGACCGTGGCCTACGACCCGGTCGAGCTGCGTGAGCGGGTCTACGACACGTTGGCCATCCTGCTGGCGGCGGGCCTGGACCCGGCCCGCTGCGTGCTCTTCCGCCAGGGCGACGTCCAGGAGCACACCGAGCTGACCTGGCTGCTGACGTCGGTGACCGCCTACGGCGAGCTCAA
Source organism: uncultured Solirubrobacteraceae bacterium (assembly GCA_964642225.1). GTDB lineage: Bacteria > Actinomycetota > Thermoleophilia > Solirubrobacterales > Solirubrobacteraceae > JBBQCW01. The sequence continues at coordinate 7,698 of CAZXNX010000016.1, forward strand.
CCGGATGCACCAGTTCCGCGATAAGTCCGCCGCCCAGCGCGAGCTCGTGTCCGCCGGGCTGCTCGTCTACCCGGTGCTCATGGCCGCCGACGTGCTGGCCTACCGCGCCACCGACGTGCCGGTGGGCGAGGACCAGCGCGAGCACCTGGAGCTCATGCGCGACGTCGCCCGCCGCTTCAACGCCCGTTTCGGCGAAGGCATCCTCACCGTCCCCGAGCAGCGCACCCCCGCCGTCGGCGCACGGATCATGGACCTGCAGGACCCGACCTCCAAGATGTCGACGAGCGCCGCCAGCCCGGAGGGCACCGTCTACGTGCTCGACGACGCCAAGGCGGTCGAGAAGAAGTTCAAGCGCGCCGTCACCGACTCCGACGACCCGCCCGTCATCGGGCGCGGCCCCGACAAGCCGGGCGTGACCAACCTCATCGACATCCTCGCGGCCGCCACCGACCGCACCCCCGACGAGGTCGAGGCCGAGCTGGCGTCCGCCCGCGGCTACGGCGACCTGAAGATGGCCACCGCCACCGCGGTCAACGCGATGCTCGACCCGGTACGCGAGCGCTACGAGGAGATCCGCCCGGACGAGGCGGCCCTGGAGGGCGTGCTGGCCGCCGGCGCCGAGCAGGCCCGCGCGCTGGCCGCCCCGGTGCTGGCCGACGTCCGCGAAGCGATGGGCGTCGGGCCACGCCGCACGTAGCCGTGCGCCGGCTGGTGGTGCTCGTCGGGGTCATCGTCCTCGTCGACACGATCCTCTACTCCGCGCTGGCCCCGATCCTCCCGGCGCTGTCCGACGAGTTCTCGCTGAGCAAGAGCGAGTCGGGCGTCCTGGTGGGCGCGTACGCGGCCGGAACCCTGGTCGGGGCGCTCCCGGCGGGGTGGCTCATCGCCCGCGTCGGGGCACGCGCCGTCCTCGTCGGCGGGCTGCTCACCATGACGGCCACCGGGCTGTGGTTCGCGCTGGCTTCGACCCACTGGTCGCTGGACGCCGCGCGTTTCGCCCAGGGCCTCGGCGGCGCGGCCACATGGACGGCGGGGTTGGCCTGGCTGGCCCAGGAGAGCCCGCGGGAGAAGCGCGGGCAGGTGCTGGGCACCGTGATCGGCGCCGGCATCTTCGGCGCGCAGTTCGGCCCCGTGGTGGGCGGCATCGCCGAATCGGTGGGACGGGGCCCGACCTTCGCGGTGCTGGCCCTGAGCGGGCTGGGGCTGGCCGCCTGGGCCCTGGTCACCCCGGCGGCCGCGCCGGCGGCGCCCAGCACCGGCACGCTGCGCGGCGCCCTCGCCGACCGGGGCTTCCGCGCCGCACTGTGGGTCACCCTGCTCCCGGCCATCTGCAGCGGGATGGTCGTCGTCCTGCTCCCGCTGCGCCTGGACGAGTTGGGGGCCTCCACCGTGGCCATCGCCGGCGTCTTCCTCGTCGCCGCCATCCTGGAGGCCGCCGTGAGCCCGCTCACCGGCCGGTGGGTCGACCGCCACGGGATGCGGGGCCCGATCCTCGTGGGCCTGGTGGCGGGGGCGGTCGGCCTCGTCCTCATCACGCTGCCGCAGCAGTGGGTGGTGCTGGGCGGCGTCGCGGTGCTCCTGGTGGGCGCGCTGGGGATGCTGTGGACCCCCGGCGGCAACCTGGCCTCCCTCACCGCCGATCGCCTCGGGCTGGACCAGGGCTGGGCCTTCGCGGTCAACAACATGCAGTGGGCGGGCGGCATCGCCGTCGGGTCGGCGGCCGGCGGCGCGCTCGGTGACGCCGTCGGCGACTGGCTCCCGCTGCTCATCGGCGCGGGAATGTGCCTGCTCACTGCGGGAATCTGGTGGTCGGGGCGCGGAATAGATCCGGACCGGCCGTTACCGTCCCGCCGGTGACCGTCACCGACCTGCACCTCGATCTGGAGGTCTTCACCGGCCCGTTCGACCTGCTCCTCACGCTCGTGCTGCGCGAGGAGGTCGACCTCATGGAGGTCGAGCTGGCGGACGTGGTCCTCTCCTACGTGGACTTCCTGGAGTCCCGGGGAGAGCTGGACCTCGAGGCGGCCACCGAGTTCCTCGTCCTCATCGCCGCGCTGCTGGAGCTGAAGTCCCGCATGCTGCTGCCGGGCGAGGAGGAGGAGCTGCTGGACCTGGAGCCCGGCGAGGCGGCCGAGGAGCTGCTGGCCCGCATGCTCGACGCGCGCCGCTTCCGCCGCGCCTCCGAGTACCTGGCCTCGCTCCTGGAGGGCGAGGAGGGGATGCGCTACCGCCGCGCCCCGCTACCGGTCGAGCTGCGCCGCGTCTCCTACGACGACGTCGGGCAGGTCTACGACGTCGCACAGCTGGGCGGCGCCGTGGGCAACCTCCTGCGTCTGCCCGAGCGGCTGGACCTCGGCCACGTCACCGTGCCGCGCGTCTCCGTCGCCGACCGCCTGGCCCACCTGCGCACGCTGCTGCGCAGCGGCGTGTGCACCTTCGACGAGGCCGTCGCCGGCGCCGACCGCGTCACCGTCGCCGTCACGCTCTTCGCGCTGCTGGAGCTCTACAAGCAGGGCGACGCCACCTGGACGCAGGACGTGCCGTTCGGCGAGATCCTCATCGCGCCGCGCACCGGCGCCCAGCGACCCGTGTGGGATGTCGTCGCGGCCTCATGAGTGAACTCGCCCGGATCGTCGAGGCGCTGCTGTTCCTCTCGCCCGACCCGCTCTCCCTCGACGCCATCGTCGCGGCCACCAACGAGGACCTCGAGGACGTGCGCGAGGCGCTCGCCGAACTGGAGGACGCCTACGCCCCGGGAGCGCGCGGGCTGATCCTCAAGGAGGTCGCCGGCGGCGTCACGCTGGCCACCGACCCGGTCGCCGAGCCCGCCGCCCGGCGGCTGCTCGCCGCGCCCCGCACCCCGCCGCTGACGCCCGCCCAAGCCGAGACCCTGTCGATCGTCGCCTACCTGCAGCCGGTGTCGCGGCCGGAGATCACCCGCATCCGCGGCGTCAGCGCCGACTCGGCCACCGGCACGCTGCTGGAGCGCGGGCTCGTCGAGGAGTTCGGCCGCTCGCAGTTCGGCGCCGTCCTCTACCGCACCACGCCGCTCTTCCTGCGCCTGTTCGGGCTGCGCGGCCTGGAGGACCTGCCCGACGTGGCCGCGTGGGACCCGACCCCCGAGGAGGAGTCCGACCTGCGCGAGCGGCTCCTGCGGGCGGGGGAGGCGCGCAGCGGCGTGCCCACCGACGGGCCCGGCTCCTCCGGGATCGAGGTCGTCACCGACCCCGACGACGCGCCGCTAGGCCTTGGCGGCGAGCTGTCCGCAGGCGGCGTCGATGTCCCGCCCACGGGTGAGGCGCACCGTGCACCGGATCCCATGGTCGTCCAGGACTGAGCGGAACGCCTCGATCGCCTCGGGCGACGAGCCGTCGTACATCCCCGTCGGGTTGTAGGGGATGAGGTTGACCTTGAAGACCTTCGGGTCGAGTACCCGCGCCAGCTCCTGGGCCTGGGCGTACTGGTCGTTGACGCCCTTGAGCATCACGTACTCGATGTACACGAGGCGCTTCTTGGCCTCGTTCCAGCGCCGGCAGGCCGCCAGCACGTCACGGAGGGGATAGCGCTCGTTGACCGGCATGATCCGGCTGCGCAGGTCCTCGTCGGCGGCGTGGAGGGAGAAGGCCAGGCGGACGGGCATGTCGCTGTCGGTGAGCGCGTCGATCCCGGGGATCCAGCCGACCGTGGAGATCGTGGTGCGGCGGTTGGTGATGCCGATCTGGGGCAGGCGCCGGCAGGTGGCCAGCACGTTGTCGAGGTTCATCATCGGCTCGCCCATCCCCATGAAGACGAGGTGGTCGACCTCCTCGATGCGGCGGAAGTGCAGCACCTGGTCGAGGATCTCGCTCTCCGACAAATTCCGCCCGAACTTCATCGTCCCCGTGGCGCAGAAGGTGCAGGTCAGCGGGCAGCCGGACTGCGAGGAGACGCAGACCGACCGCCGGCCGTCGCGGAAGCGCATCAGGACGGCCTCGACCGGGCGGCCGTCGTGGGTGCGGAAGAGCGCCTTGACGGTGCCGTCCAGCGCCTCCAGCTCCGACTCCACGGTCAGGCAGGAGAACGGCACGCGCTCGTGCAGCGTCTCGCGCAGGTCGGCGGGGATGTTGCTCATGTCCTCGTAGCCGGCCACGCCCTTGGCCGTCCACTCCCAGATCTGCTTGGCGCGGAAGGCCGGCTCACCGAGGTCGGCGAGCGTGGTGTCGAGAAGCTTGAGGTCCATCGGACACCTATCGTGTCACCCCATGCGACTCGGCAAGCATCTGGCGCACGCGGGCGTCGCCTCCCGCCGCGCCGCGGAGAAGCTCGTCTTCGCCGGGCGCGTGAGCGTCAACGGCGAGGTCGTCACCGATCCCGCCCGCGACGTCACCGAGCTCGACGACGTCCAGCTCGACGGGTCGCCGCTGCCCGGAGGGCCGGGATTCGGCGGGGGCGACTTCCCCACCACCCGCGTCGTCTACGCCCTGAACAAGCCCGCCGGCGTGGTCTCCACCGCCAAGGACACCCACCGCCGGCCGACCGTGGTGTCGCTCGTGCCCGAGGGCCGGCGCCTGTACCCCGTCGGGCGCCTGGACGCCGACACCACCGGCCTCATCCTGCTCACCGACGACGGCGACCTGGCCCACCGGCTGACCCATCCGTCGTTCGAGGTCCCCAAGACGTACCGCGCCCGCGTCGACGGCGGCCGCGTGGGGGAGGCGGCGCTGCGCCGGCTCCGCGAGGGCGTCGAGCTGGAGGACGGGATGACCGCCCCGGCCGGCGCGCGCCTGGTCGAGCCCAGCGAGCTGGAGATCACCATCCACGAGGGCCGCAAGCGGCAGGTGCGGCGGATGTGCGACGCCGTGGGCCATCCCGTCATCCGCCTGAGCCGCATCGCCTTCGGCCCGCTGCGCCTGGACGGCCTGGCCATCGGCGCCCACCGCCAGCTCAGCCCCGCCGAGGTCGAGCGCCTGCGCCAGGCCGGACAGGGACCGGACCGACCGGCGCCCGGGCGCCTGGCATGATTGCCACCCCATGAGCCGACTCTTTGCGCTGCGCGGTGCCATCACCGTCGACGAGAACGAGAGCGAGGCGATCCTGTCCGCGACGGCCGAGCTCGTGACCGAGCTCATGGCCCGCAACGGGATCGGCCCCGACGACTGCGTGAGCTGCATCTTCACGCTGACCGACGACCTCGACGCGGCCTTCCCGGCCGTGGCGGCGCGCCGCCTGGGGTTCGAGAAGGTGCCGTTGCTGTGCACCCGCGAGGTGCCCGTCCCGGGGGCGCTGCCGCGCGTCATCCGCATCCTCGCCCACTACTACGCCGCCGACGACCACGAGCCGCGGCACGTGTACCTGCGCGAGGCCCGCACCCTGCGCAGCGACCTGGAGAGCGCACAGTGAGCGACGAGACGCCGCCCGAGGAACCGTTCGCGGACGTGATCCGCGGAGAGGGCTACGCCGTCACCTCGCTCGACGCGATCGGCGACGGCTGGGGCTTCCGCCGGGTGCGCCGCGCTCTGGACGTCAAGGAGTTCGGGGCCAACGCGATCGTGCTGCCGCCCCGCTACGAGACCGGGGCTCACCTGCACGAGACGCAGGAGGAGGTCTACCTCGTCCTGGAGGGCTCCGTCGAGCTGGAGCTCGGCGACGGGACCCGCCACGCCCTGGAGGCCGGCGGCGTGGCCCGCGTCGACGCGCCCGTCGCCCGGCGCCTGCGCAACGTGGGCGCCGAGGACGCCGTGGTGTTCGTCGTCGGGGCCAAGGGCGGCTACGTGGGCCGCGACGGGAAGCTGCCCGAAGGCGACGTCCGCCCCGGCGGCCCGATCCAGGACTGAGAGAATCACCCCGTGGCCATCGAGTTCAACGAGCGCATCCGGCGCATCCCCGCCTATCCGGCCGCGGGCGGCTACGCGCTCCCCGAGGGGATCGCGCTGCTCGCCTCCAACGAGTCGCCCGACCCGCCGCTGCCCGAGGTGGTCGAGGCGGTCCGCCGCATCCTGGGGAACGTCAACCGCTACCCCGACCCCGCCAACCATGTCCTGCGCCAGGCGCTCAGCGACCGCTTCGGCGTCCCCGTCCCGCGCATCGCCATCGGCAACGGCTCCTGCGACATCCTGCTGGCGGCCGGCGACGTGCTCCTGGAGCCCGGCGCCGAGTTCGTGTACTCGTGGCCGGCGTTCAGCGTCTACCCGCACCTGCGGGCCGCCTCCGGCGCCACCGAGATCCGCGTGCCCCTCGACGACGAGGACCGCCACGACCTCGACGCGATGGCCGAAGCGATCACCGTCGCCACCCAGCTCGTCATCGTCTGCAACCCGAACAACCCGACGTCGACGGCCGTCCCGCTGGCCGACATCGCCGCCTTCCTGGAGAAGGTCCCGTCGAACGTCTGCGTGATCCTCGACGAGGCCTACTGCGAGTTCAACACGCTCGAGGACCCCGACGCGTCCATCGACCTGCTCGCCCGGCATCCCAACCTGGTGCTGCTGCGCACCTTCTCCAAGATCTACGGGCTGTGCGGCCTGCGGGTGGGGTACGCGCTGTGCGGCGACGCCCGCTTCGTCGAGGCCGTCAACCAGGTCCGCCAGCCGTTCTTCTGCAGCGCCGCCGCCCAGGCCGCGGCCGTCGAGGCGCTCAAGCACCAGGACGCCGTCATCGACCGCGTCGAGCGGTCGATCGTCGCGCGGGTGCAGGTCGAGGAGGGGCTGCGCGACCTCGGGCTGCACGTCGCGGACTCCCAGGCCAACTTCGCCTGGGTCTACCTGCCCGACGACACGGTCGAGGCCGACATCGTCAAGGGCCTGCTGGACCGCGGGGTCCTCGTCCGGGCCGGGACGGCGCTGGGCCGCGAGAACACGCTGCGCGTCACCTACGGCACGCCCGAGGAGAACGACCGGTTCCTCGCCGCCCTCGGCGCGCTGCTGCCGACGACGGCCCCGTGAGCACCGGCCCCGCCGCGGACCGCCCGTCGCTGCCCGTGCGGCTGGCCTCGGCGGTGGGCGGCGCGCTGCTGCTCATCCCCGCGCTGCTGCTGTTCTGGCTGCCGGAGGCCGGCATCCCGCTGGCCATCACCGCGCTGGGGCTCATCGGCCGCCAGTTCCGCTGGGCGCTCGACGCCCAGGCGCAGCTCATGGTCCGGGCGACGGAGGGGACGGCCCGCTTCGCGGCGCTCCCGCTGTGGGCGAAGTTCCTCGTCTGCATCGCCTTCGCGGCGGTGATCGTCGCGGTCATCGCGCTCGTCTTCGGCCGCTGAGGATCACCACGAGAGCTGGAGGTATCGCGCACCAGCACACGGTTTCGCATGCAATTGGGGCGATACCTCCGGCGGCATCGTTCACGCGATGGCCCCCAGGCCATTGCGGTGAAGGGTGTCGCTCTGTCACAATCGCTGGTCGCATGGGCCGTACGCCAAGCAACGCGCGCAGCATCACCGTAGAGACCCTCTGGGCTCCGCGTGCGTTCGGCTACGCCTATCCGGCGACCTCCTGGCGATTTAGCTAGGCGCTCGGCCGGCTCCCTCGAGCCGACGATTTCGGCCCGTGGCCGAGCGCCGTTCTCCGTTCGCGCGTGGCTGCGCGCGCTCGCCCGTCGAGCGTCGATCCGCCATTCGCCGTCCCCCCGTACTCTTCCCAACACGTTTCTCAGAGAGGCAGACACACCGTGATGATCGTCATGAAGCCCAGCGCGACACAGGAGGAAGTCGACGCCGTCGTAGCCCGCATCGAGTCCGTCGACGCCAAGGCCCACCGCTCCACCGGCGATGAGGTCACCGTCATCGGCGTCGTGGGCGACCTCGAGCACATCGAGCGGCTCGAGCTCGAAGGCCACGCTGGCGTGGACCGCGTCATGCGGATCCTCAAGCCGTACAAGCTGGCCTCCTCCCAGTTCCGCCAGGATCAACAGTCCGTGCTGGAGATCGCCGGCCGACGTATCGGGGGCGAGCACTTCGCCCTCATCGCCGGCCCGTGCACCGTCGAGTCGCGCGACCAGCTCCTCACCGCCGCACGCGACATGGTCGCCGGCGGCGCCACCATGCTGCGCGGCGGCGCCTACAAGCCTCGCACCTCGCCGTACGCCTTCCACGGGCTCGGGCAGGAGGGGCTGCGGCTCCTCGCCGAGGCCAAGGAGGAGAGCGGCCTGCCGATCGTCACCGAGCTCATGGACGTGCGCGACCTGGAGGCGGTCACCGAGGTGGCCGACGTGATCCAGATCGGCGCCCGCAACATGCAGAACTACACGCTCCTCACCGAGGTGGGGCGCAGCGGCGTGCCGGCGATCATCAAGCGCGGCCTGTCCTCGACCATCGAGGAGCTGCTGATGGCCGCGGAGTACGTCCTCAAGGAGGGCAACGAGAACGTGATCCTGTGCGAGCGGGGCATCCGCACGTTCGAGACCGCGTACCGCTTCACCCTCGACCTGACGGCGATCCCGGTCATCAAGGAGCTCACGCACCTGCCCGTCATCGTCGATCCCAGCCACGCGGCCGGTCGCCGCGTCCTGGTGGAGCCGCTGTCGCTGGCGGCCGCCGCCGTGGGCGCCGACGGGATCATCGTCGAGGCCCACCCCAACCCCGACGAGGCCATCTGCGACGGACCCCAGCAGATCGTCAGCGCCGACTTCCCCCGCTTCGCGGCGAAGGTCGAGCTGGCCGCCAACCTCGCGGGCAAGAGCATCAGCGCTCCCGCCGGCGTGTGAACGGCCCGTCCCCCGAACCGGGTCCGGCGGGCGACCGCGGCGTCACCGTCGCGGTCGTCGGCGTGGGCCTGATCGGGGGGTCGGTCGCCCTGGCCGCCAAGGAGCGGCTGGGCGCGACCGTGGTCGGCTGGGACGCCGACGCCGGCGCCCTGCGGGCCGCCGCCGACCGCGGCGCCCTCGATGTCGCCGCGCCGGACCTGGCCACGGC
>CAZXNX010000017.1:0-16569 GCA_964642225.1 uncultured Solirubrobacteraceae bacterium
CCCGGCGCGAGCCTCGCGCTGCTGGAGATGCGCGTCATCATCCGCACCATCCTGCAGCACGTCGAGCTGGCGCCCGATCGCCCCGAGCCCGAGCGGCCGGTGGTCCGCGGCGTGACCACCGTCCCCAGTCGCGGCGCGCGCGTGATCGTCCGCCGTCGCCTCACCGACGCAGCGACGTCGCCATGACCGGCCCGCGCCCATGAACGACCTGACCGGACATCTGCTCCGCGCCGCGACGGCGCCGACCACCGAGCCCGACCCGGCCTCCGAGGCGATCCTCGATGCGGCGCTGCGGCAGTTCGAGCTGTTCGGCATCTCGCACTCGACGATGGACGAGATCGCGCGCCGCGCGAAGGTCGCACGCGTCACGCTCTACCGGCGGTTCCCCGGCAAGGACGCGCTGGTCGAATCGGTCATGCAGCGCGAGCTGCGCCGCTTCCTCACCGAGCTCGACGACACGCTCGCCCCGTTCGACGACCTCGACGAGCGACTCGTCGAAGGGTTCGTCTTCGTCCTCGACGCGATCCGCAGCCACCGGCTGCTGCAGCGCCTCCTCGAGAGCGAGCCCGAGGCCGTCCTTCCGCTCCTCACGGTGCAGGGTGCGCCGTTCATCGGCGCCGCCCGCGACTACCTCGCGGCGCGGCTCGTGCAGAACCCCGACGACGATCGCCCGCCCGCGGACCTGCGGATCGTGGCCGATGTCGTCGTGCGCCTGATCCTGTCCTACCTGCTCACCCCGCAGACGCTCGTCGACCTCGACGACCCCGACGAGGCGCGGGCGTTCGCCCTGCGGTACCTGCGTCCGCTGCTCCTGGGCTCTGGCCCCAACTCGTGACGGTGTGAAAGCCAAGCCCGGCGCCTGGCCCGAGTGTCGTCTGTACGCTGCCCCCACCTGAACGCTCCCGTTCCTTTCGCCCGAGGTCGCCCATGCACCGCTCCCGTCCCGTCGCCCTGCTCGCGGCCGTTGTCTCCATCGCCCTGCTCGCCGTCACGTCCGGCAGCGCGTCCGCGGCCACCAAGGCCACGTTCACCGCGCGGGGCAGCATCGGGCAGGCGTACGTCCTCGGGGCCAAGCCCGGCGCCGCCCTGCAACTGGTCAACGCCAAGGGCAAGGTCGTGGCCAGCGGGAAGGCCGACCGGCTCGGGAGCAAGGTCTTCATCGATCTGAAGTCGGGGGCCGGCTACACCGTCCGCGGCGGCTCGAGCCGCAAGGCGCCGGCGACGGCCCGTTTCGCCGTGCTGCGCCCCGGGGACAACCCGCCCCAGTCCTTCTTCAAGAACAAGAAGCTCGAGCAGGGCCTCAACTACGTCACGGTGCGCGACGGCGTCGAACTCGCCATGACGGTGCGCCTGCCCGCCGGCAAGACGCTCGCCGATGGGCCGTTCCCCACCGTCGTGGAGTACTCCGGCTACCAGACGGCGGCGCCGCACGACCTCCTCTCGAACGTCATCGCGTCGGTCACCGGCGGCCCGACCGTCAGCGACCCGCTCGCGCCCGCCACGTCCACCGTGGTCGGCGCGGTCATCGCTCCGCTGCTCGGCTTCGCCGTCGTCAGCGTGCAGATGCGCGGCTCCGGCTGCTCCGGCGGCATCTACGACGCCTTCGGCTACCCGACGACCTACGACGGCTATGACGCCATTGAGACGGTGGGCGCGCAGCCGTGGGTCAAGGGCGGCAAGGTCGGCATGGTCGGCATCTCCTTCTCCGGGATCACCCAGCTCTTCGTGGGCGGCACCCGGCCGCCGCACCTCGCGGCGATCACTCCCATGTCGGTCACCGACGACAACTACAGCGGTGCCGCCTACCCCGGCGGGATCTACAACTCCGGGTTCATCAAGTCCTGGCTCGAGGACCGCATGGCCGACGCCAAGCCGGCGCCGGAGGGCGGCCAGGCGTGGGCCGTCGCACTGGCCAAAGCGGGCGATGAGCACTGCATCGCCAACCAGAAGCTCCGCCTGCAGACCCGCGACATCGTGGCGCAGGGGCAGAAGTCCGCGTTCCGCACCCCGTCGCAGTACGACCAGCGGGCGCCCGGTGCATGGCTGAAGACCACCAAGGTGCCCACGTTCCTCGTCGGCCAGTTCCATGACGAACAGACCGGCGGGCACTTCGCCGGGAGCCTGAAGAACCTGGCCGGCAACAAGAACGTCTGGATCACGATGCAGAACGGAGTCCACGCCGACTCGCTCGGCCCGGACTCGATCACCCGTTGGGTGGAGTTCCTCAACCTGTACGTCGCCGACCAGATCCCCAAGGTCCCGGCCACCGTGCTGTCGCTCAGCAACGAGCTGTACAAGTTCCTCGCCGACGCGCCGGCCTCGGCGGTCCTGCAGTCGCGCTTGGCCGACATGACCGACGTGGCCGCGGCCCGCGCGGTGTTCGCCAAGGATCCGCGCGTCCGTCTGCTGATGGACAACGGCGGCGGCCCCAAGGGCCCCGGTTCCATCGGCTCCACCTGGGAGCTGGACTTCAGCTCGTGGCCCGTCAAGGAAGCCAAGCCGACGACCATGTTCCTGGGCGCGGACGGCGCGCTGACGGCCACCAAGCCCGTCTTCAAGGGATCCAAGCGGGGAACGGCGAGCTACGTGGCCGACCCGAAGGCGCGGCCGGCGCAGACGCTTCCCGGCAGCGGCGAGACGGATGCCTGGAAGGCCCAGCCGCCCTACGACTGGGCGCCGCTGGCCGCCGGGAAGGGCATCGGGTTCACGAGCGCCCCGTTCGCCGCGGACCTCGTCATCGCGGGCTCGTCCAGCCTGGACCTCTACCTGAAGTCCTCGGCCAAGGACACCGATCTGCAGGTCACGCTCAGCGAGGTCCGTCCCGATGGCCGCGAGACCTATGTGCAGAACGGGTGGCTACGGGCCTCACACCGCAAGCTGGACCCGAAGGCCTCGACGGCCATCGAGCCGGTGCCGACACACCTGGCCGGCGACGCGGCGGCGCTGCCCAAGGGCGCGTTCACCCTGGTGCGCGTGCCGATCTACCCGGTGGCCCACGCCTTCCGGGCCGGGTCCCGGCTGCGGGTGACCGTCCAGGCCCCCGGCGGCGACCGGCCGCGGTGGAAGTTCGCCACGATCGACAAGGGTGCGACCACCAACACCGTCGAACTCGGCGGCGTTCGCGCCTCCAAGCTGGTGCTCCCCGTCGTGCCGGGCGCCAACGCCAAGGGCACCCCGCTGCCCGCGCCGACGGCGCTGCGCGGCGAGCCGGACCGCGCCTACGTGAAGGCGTCGAACGGCGGGTAGGGCGGTCAACACTGCCACCGGCAGACGCATCGAACACCCAGGAACGACGGCTACGCTGACCACCCCGAGCACCTCGCGCTAGACCCGGCCGTCAGTAGGTGGTGGTGATGGTCAGCCGGCGGTTGAGCCTGCGCCCGTCGGCAGTCCGGTTCGATGCGCGCGGCCGCGCGTGCCCGTTGCCGCTGCTGCTCAGGCTCACCTTCATCCCCCGCGAGCGCAGGTAGGCGCACGCGATCCCGGCCTGCCTGCGGGTCAGCGCCCGGTCGCTCGCCGATGTGCCGTGGGCGTCGGTGTCGGCCGTGCAGCGCACGGTCTTGGCCGCGCTCACCGTGCGCACCATGCGGGCCAGCAGCTTCCTGATCGGGGGCGACAGCGATGTCCGGTGCCCCCTGACGGGGAGGATGAGCCGGTTGGCGCTCTGCAGTCGCACGAGCACCCGGCTCTTCAGTTCCCTGCCCGCGGCCGTACGCGTGATCACCGTCAGGTGCGCCGTGATCCCGAGCGGTCGGCGCGCCAGGGCGCTGCGGCCCTGCTTCGTCAGCCTGAGCGTCGCCGCCAGCGACCGGGACGCGGACACGCCCTCTGCACTGGACCCACGCGCGAGCAGCGTGCCCTTCGGCAGGCGCCGGGGCGCCCCCTTCAGCGACGTGACGCTCGTCGCGGTGACGCCGCAGGCCGCAAGTGCGCCGGTGTCGGCGCGGCAGCCCACGGACACGATGCCGTTGCGCACGACCACGGGGTGGCGGCCGTCACCGTCCATGGCGGTCCCCAGCACCGCGGACACCGCGGTCGGCGTGGCGGCAGGCGGCGGGGGCGTGGCGACGACCTCGAACGTCACGGTCAGCGGACCGCTCTCGTTCCCGGCCGCGTCGCGCTGGCGGATGCCCACCGCGTGCCCGCCCAGGGTGAGCCCGGTGAGCGTCAACGGGCTCGTGCACGGTGCGGCCGCGCCGCCGTCGACGCGACAGCTCGCGCTCGCATCCGGCTCGGTGGAGAACGCGATGTCCGCCGTCGTCGACGTGCCCGTCGGCGGGGGGCCGCCGAGCAGCGCCGGCGCCGCCGGCGCGACGGTGTCGACCGTGAACGACGCGACCGCGGGCGAGGCGTCGCGGATGCCGGAACGGCTGACGGCGCGCACCGCGAACGTGTGCGCTCCGTCCGCGAGATCGGCAGCGGGCCGCAGCGGCGAGGCGCAGGTCCCCCACGGGCCGGCGTCGACCGCGCACTCGAACGTCGCGCCGGAGGCCGCGGTCGAGAAGGTGCTCTGCGGCCGCGGGTCCGAGCCCGGATCCGCCGGCGCGCCGTCGATCATCGTGTCAGGCTCGTGACCGTCGACCCTGGCCGCCGCGGACGTCCGGACCGCCTCGGCGTGCCCGACGCCGTCGACGCTGAAGTAGCTGATCCGCTGGCCGTCACCCAGGACCGGCTTCGCGCTCGGGTCGTACACCGCGCTCGAGGTCGTCGGTGTCGCGGGTGACGCGCCGACGGTGTAGTGGGTCGCGACGACGCCCGACTGTGCATCGGCGGCGGTCAAGGTCACCGAGACCGATGCGGGATGCCACGCGGCGTCGACGTCGTCCCCCGTGACCGGCGCCATCGTGTCGACCTTTGCCGCCGGTGACTGCCGCACGACCTCCGTGTTGCCCACCGCGTCGACGGTGAAGTAGGCGATCCGCTCGCCGTCGGCGAGCGTCGGCTTCGCGCTCGGGTCGTAGATCGCACTCGACGTCGTGGGCGTCGCCGGCGCCGCACCCACGGTGTAGTAGGTCGTGTCCACGCCCGACTGGGCATCGGCGCGCGTCAACGTCACGAGGACGGCGGCCGCGTGCCACGCCGCGTCCACGCCGTCGCCGGTCGTCGGGGCCGTGGTGTCGACCTTGGCGGCCGCCGACGTCTGCACAGCCTGTGCGTTCCCGACCGCATCGACGCTGAAGTACTGGATCCGCTCACCGTCGGCGAGCGACGGCTTCGCGCTCGCGTCGTACAGCGCGCTCGACGTGGTCGGGGTCGCCGGCGATGCGCCCACCGTGTAGTAGGTCGCGACCACACCCGAGCCGCCCGGGTCGTCCGTCTCGGTCAGCGTCACCGGGATCGGCGCGCCCCGGTACGTCGCCGGCACGTCGTCGGTGGTCGTCGGCGGCCCGTCATCGAAGACGGCCGTGAGCTGCGTCGCAGTGTTGTCGTCCAGGTTGACGGTGACGATGTCGGGACGGCCGTCCCCGGTCACATCACCGATGGCCAGCGACCGGGGATCGGCGCCCACAGGCCCGGCCGTCACCGCCGCGTCCCATCCGGTGCCCGCGGCATTGCGCGTGATCACCGACACGTCGTTGCTGTTGATGTTGGAGGTCGCCAGGTCCGGCTTCCCGTCCCCGTTCAGGTCCCCGATTGCGAGCCCGTACGGGCCCGAGCCGGTTGTCGCGACCGGCGCCGCTGCGACCCACCCGGTGCCCGCCCCGTTGCGCATGATCACCGACACCTGGTTGGAGTTCGTGTCCGCCGTCGCCAGGTCCGGTTTGCCGTCCCCGTTCAGATCGGCGATCGCCACCGACGCCGGGAAGACGCCGACCGACAGGTCCACCCCGGCGTTCCAGCCCGTGCCCGCCGCGTTGCGCGTGAGCACCGTCACCTTGGCCTCGTTGGCGCTGGGGAGCGCCACGTCCAGCTTGCCGTCCCCGTCGAGGTCACCGATGGCCACACTGTGCGTCCCGTTGCCCGCCCCCGAGGTGACCGGGGCGGACCAGCCGTTGCCCGCCGCGTTGCGGGCGATGACCGTGACCGTTCCGGCGCTGGCGTCCGCCGACACCAGATCCGGCTTGCCGTCCCCGGTGATGTCCCCGATCGCCAGGTCCGTCGGGATGAACCCCGTCTGGCCGAGGATCTCCGGAGCGTCCCAGCCCGTGCCCGCCGCGTTGCGCATGATCACGGACATCGTCGAGTCGGCGAGGGTGTTGCCGGCGTTCGTCATGGCCAGGTCCGGCTTGCCGTCAGCGTTGAGATCGCCGATGGCCACCGCGTACGGGCCGTTGGTGAACGACCCCGCCGACGCCGGCCCGTCCCACCCGGTGCCCGCGGCGTTGCGCGTGAGGATCCCCACCTGCTTGTCCCAGTGGTTGGCGATCGCCACGTCCGGCTTGCCGTCCGCGTCAAGGTCGCCGATCGCCACCGAGTAGGGCTGGTTGCCGATGTAGCCCAGCGACGACGACGTGTAGGTGATCGCTCCCTGCGCGCCATCGACAGGAGCCAGGAGCGCGATGCTCATCCCGGCCACGGCGACGCACAGCGCCGTTCGCAGGTGGCCGTTCCTCATGCGCGTGACGGTCGAACGTCGAACGTGCCCTACGGCCATGCCCCACCCCTGAGTTCAGACTGCCGACGGCCGTCCGTCGTCCGAACCTACCGGGCCGGATTGCACGGCGCCGCAGATGGCCACGGCCTCCGCGCCATCCTTCCGCACGAAACGCAGCCGACATGTCCTCGAAGGCGTCGACGGTCAGCTTCCCCGTCGTGCGCCGCTGATCCGCTACCCGGCGTCCGACACCGTGGCCTGCGCGGTGAACCGGCAGTTTCCGCTCGGGCCCAATGACGTCCCGAAGATCTGCACCGTCGCGACGGGGCCGGCCCCGCCGGCCGAGACGAGCAAATCGAAGAGCACGCTGCCCGGCGCGAAGTACTGCGCGGCCGACCCCCCGGTCGCAATGTCCACCGCCTGCACGTCAACGGCCGCGCCCGGCACGAGGTACTTGCGCTGCACGGCCGCGAGGGTCTTCCCGCTCGTGTTGTCGAACCCCGTCTGGATGGCGGGCCCTCCCAGGCAGGCGACGCGCACGTCACCCAGGCCGGGCACCGACAGCAACGCACTCCGGAAGTCGTCGGGCGCCAACGTGGCCGAGGCCGACACGACGTGGCCGCCAGCGGCCTGCGCGAACCGCTGATCGGCCTGCGTGCGCGTGTACCCGTCCGGCGTTCCGGCGGGGCCGGCCGGGCCGGGCGCACCTGTCATCCCGGCCGGGCCGGGCGAACCCGCCGTGCCGGCAGGGCCCGTGGCTCCCGCCTTGCCCCGTAGCGAAGAGATCAACTTCGGATCGAGCTTGGTCTTCGTGACGGCCTTGCTCTTGATCTGCCGGGTTCCGACGCTGTTGGCCGGGAGCCTGGTCGCGGCGTAGCCGACACCGCCGAGCGCGAGGAACAGCGCGAGGGTCGCGCAGACGTTGGCGTACGTGAGGCGGTGAAGGATGGCGTGGAGCACTTCCGTCTCCCCAGTCTGGACCCCTCCGACTGTACGCCACTTCGCGGCACGGGCGCAGCGGAGGGGGAGGGATTCGAACCCTCGGTACAGGGGTTACCCGCACAACGGTTTTCGAGACCGCCCCATTCAACCGCTCTGGCACCCCTCCGAGGGTTCTTCCGCGTCGCCTGAGGCGACTGCCTGATCGCCGCTCCCGATGCGCTTCCGGGCACGTCGATGGTTGAACGCAACCGGCAGGATAGACGTTTGCCGCCGGCCTCTGCCCCGCGGCGGGGCGCCACCGGGGCGGGCGCTCCGGCGGGCCTCAGGCCGCGAGCATCTCCTCGGACAGGGCGATCACCGCGAACACCGCGCCGAACGGGTCGCTGAGCACCGCGAACGTGCCGGCGTCGATGGTCATCGGCCCCATCTGCACCGACCCGCCGAGCTCGGTGGCCAGGCCGCAGGCCGCCTCGCAGTCCTGGACCCCGAAGTAGACGAGCCAGTTCGGCGGGACGCCGGGCGGGTAGTTCTCGCCCATCGTCATCATCCCGCCGACCGGGCCATCCCCGAGCTTCCACGTGGTGTAGTCGACCGGCCCGGCCGGGGCCGTCTCGGCCGCCCAACCGAAGACCGCGCCGTAGAACGCCGTGGCCGCCTCCGGGTCAGGGGTGGCCAGCTCGTTCCAGGCCAGCGCGCCCGGCTCGTTGACGATCTCGCAGCCGGCGCGGTCGATCGGCTGCCACACGCTGAACACCGCGCCCTGGGGATCGGCGATCACCGCCATGCGCCCGGCGGTGAGCACGTCCATCGGCTCCAGGAACACCACACCCCCGGCCTCCCGCGCCGCCGCACACGCCTCCTCGGCGTCCGTCACGGTGATGTAGGTCGTCCACACCGGCACCGGCACGTTGGGCTGCATCGGGCCGATCCCGGCGACGACCCGGCCGCGCAGCTCGAACATCCGGTAGCCGCCCGTCTCCTCGACGGGCCCGGGCTCGGTCGCCGTCCAGCCGAACAGCCCGCTGTAGAACGCCGCTCCGGCGTCAGGGTCGGGGGACGACACGTCCACCCACGACGGCGTGCCCGGTGCGTACTGCTCGACGTCCGACATGACGGCCTCCTGTGATGACGAGGCCCGATCCTCGCAGCACACAGCGGTGGTGGTCAAAAAGTCGGGGCGATGGGCAGTAGGTTCTGCACAGCGCCGCACCCACGATCACCTCGGACGAAGGGTCTCCCCGATGAAGGTCCCGCTGACCACCCAGGACTTCCTCTACCGCGCGGAGATCGCCTACGGCGAGCGCATCGGCGCCGTCGACGAGCCCGGCGTGCCCGGCGCGCTCGGGGAGACGACCTACGCCGAGCTGGCCGCCCGCGTGCGGGGCATGGCGCTGCAGCTCGACGCGATGGGCGTCGGGGTGGGCGACCGGGTCGCGTTCGTGGCGCCGAACTGCACGAAGTTCCTCATCGCGCTGCTGGCCACCACCACGACCGGCCGGATCCTCGTGCCGGTGAACTTCCGCCTGCAGCCCGAGGAGGTGGCCTTCATCATCGAGCACTCCGGCGCCACGGTCCTCCTCGTGGACCCCGAGCTGGACGCCCAGCTCGCCAACGTGACGGCCCCCACGCGCATCGTCATGGACGGCGTGCAGGACGCCGACCTCTTCGCCCCCGCCCCGGACGGCGCCGGGCGGGTGGGAGCCGATTCATGGGAGCCGGACGAGGACGCGGTGGCCACGATCAACTACACGTCCGGCACCACGTCGGCGCCCAAGGGCGTGATGCTCACCCACCGCAACCTGTGGGTCAACGCGGTCACGTTCGGTCTCCACATGGGCCTGTCGGACCGGGACGTCTACCTGCACACCCTCCCCCAGTTCCACTGCAACGGCTGGGGCGTGCCGCTGGCCACCATCGGCATGGGCATCCGCAACGTCATGCAGCGCAAGGTCGACGGCGCGCAGATCCTGCGGCGTGTCGACGAGCACGGCCTGACCCTCATGTGCGGCGCCCCGACGGTGATCGCGATGATCGTGGAGGCCGGCGGCGCGCTGGCCGATGAGGGCGCCCCCATCCCCGGCGACGGGACGATGCGCGCCTTCGTGGCGGGCTCGCCCCCGCCGTCCGCGGTGATCGAGCGCTTCGAGGGCGTGCTGGGATGGGAGTTCAACCAGCTTTATGGGCTCACCGAGACCTCCCCGCTCCTGACCATCAACCGCGGCCGCGAGGAGTGGGACGACGAGGCGCCGGCCGAGCGCTCGCAGCTCCTCTCGCGCGCGGGCGCGCCCTCCATCGGCACCCGCATCGAGATCGACCCCGACGGCGAGGTGCTGGCCCGCAGCAACACGATCTTCAAGGGCTACTGGGAGCGCCCCGACCTCACCGAGCTGGCCCACACCGACGGCTGGTTCCGCACCGGCGACGGCGGCGAACTGGAAGACGGGTACCTCACGATCACGGACCGCAAGAAGGACGTGATCATCTCCGGCGGGGAGAACGTGTCGTCGGTGGAGGTGGAGGACCGCCTCTACCAGCACCCCGCGGTGGCCGACGCCGCCGTGATCGGGGTGCCCCACGACCGCTGGGGCGAGACGGTCAAGGCGCTGGTGGTGCTGCGCGAGGACGCCGACGCGGACATCGGCGAGGCGCAGCTCATCGCCTTCTGCCGCGAGCATCTGGCCCACTACAAGTGCCCGACCACCGTGGAGATCCGCGAGGAGCTGCCCCGCACCGCCACCGGCAAGCTCCAGAAGTACAAGCTGCGCAAGCCCTACTGGGAGGGCCGGCGCGGCGTGGCCTAGCCGGTCGGCGTGACCTCGGCGGTGGTGTCCGTCGTGGTCGTGTCGGTCGTGGTGGTCTCGGTCGTGTCGGTGGTCTCGGCCGAGCCGAGGCTGCCGACCTGATCGGCCGTGATCATCGGGCCGTGGTACTGGCCCTTGACGCCCGAGGCGGCGCAGGACACGTCCAGCGAGGCGGCCGCGTCGAGCACGACCGCCGCGGTGAGCGGGAGCACGGCGCGGTCGAGGCCGCGGTCGGGGGCCAGGAACACCTGGGCGCCGCCGTCGTCGAGCTTCGTCGTCCCGGACAGGAGCTGGCAGCGCACCCCGGCGTTGGCGGCGCCGTTGTTGTTGGCCACCACCTTGGCCACCACCGAGAACGTGCCGGCCGGCAGCGCCAGCGACGCCACGGTCACCGCCTTGCCCTTGGTGGGGGAGAAATTCACGGCCTTGGCCCCCGTGGGGGTGGCGAAGGCGGCGCTGATGCCCGCCGCGCCGGCGGCGCCCGCCGGTCCGGTCGCGCCGGTGTCACCCTTGAGCGCGGTGCGGGCACCCGCGGTCAGGTCACTGGCGGTCAGCGAGCCGTTCTTGACCTTGGGGCCGGTGACCGCATTGCTGCGCAACTGCGCCGTCCCCACCGAGTTGGAGGCCAGCTGGGTTGCCGCGTAGCTCACGCCCCCGAGGGCCAGGAACAGCGCGAGGCTGGCGACGACGTTGGCGTAGGTGAGGCGGCGGGTCAGGAACGAGCGCAAGGGACACTCCGGGTCGAGGGGTCTTGCAGACAACGTGCCCGCGACGCGGACGTGAGCACCTTGTCACGTCCGCAAGTCGGCCCGGGGTGCCTCAGCCGAAGAAGACCGAGGCGGTGGCGAAGAGCTTGGGGTCCAGGAGCTTCGGCGCGGCAAGGGCCTCCGACAGCGGCACGGTGATGATGTCCGTGCCCCGCAGCGCCACCATCACGCCCGTTTCGCCGCGGCTCATGGCGTCGATCGCCTCGACCCCGTAACGGGTGGCGAGCACGCGGTCGAAGGCGGTCGGCGTGCCACCGCGCTGCACGTGGCCCAGGACGACCATGCGCGACTCGAAGCCCGTGCGCTCCTCGATCTCGGCCTCCAGCCAGGCCGCCACCCCGCCGAGGCGGGCGTGGCCGAACGCGTCGACCTGGGCGCCGTGGGTGGAGATGTCGCCGTCCTTGGGCATCGCGCCCTCGCTTGCGACGACGATCGAGAACGACCGGCCGCGGCCGTGTCGGGCCCGCAGCCGGTCGCACACCTCGTCGATCTCGAACGGCTTCTCGGGCACGAGGATCACGTCGGCGCCGCCGGCCATACCGGCGTTGCAGGCGATGTGCCCGGCGTGGCGGCCCATGACCTCGACGACGAGGACGCGGTTGTGGGACTCCGCGGTGGTGTGGAGTCGGTCGATCGCGTCGGTGACGATCTGCACGGCCGTGTCGAAGCCGAACGTGTAGTCCGTGGCGGCGAGGTCGTTGTCGATGGTCTTGGGGACGCCGACCACCGGGATACCATCGGCCGCCAGCCGCCCCGCGACGCCGAGGGTGTCGTCCCCGCCGATGGGGATCAGCGCGTCGATCCCGTTGCGCTCCAGCGACGCGCGGACGATCGCGGTGCCGTCGCCCCCGTCGGAGTACGGGTTGGTGCGCGAGGTGCCCAGGATGGTGCCGCCGCGGGGCAGCAGCCCCGACGTGGCGTTGACATCCAGCTCGACGATGTTGTCGTCGAGCAGGCCGGCCCACCCGTAGCGGAAGCCGACGAAGCTGTGGCCATGGGTGTTGATGCCCTTGCGGACCACCCCGCGGATGACGGCGTTGAGGCCGGGACAGTCGCCCCCGCCGGTGAGGAGTCCGATGCGTGACATGCCCGCCATCCTTCCATGCCCCGCAAGGGCCGTGTGACCGTGTGGTGACGGAGCCGGCGCGCCGGGCGGGATACCCTGGGGGTGTGCCCCACTCCCAGCAGCCCATCGCCGTCCGCCGTGTCCTGATCCTCGCCGCGGGAGGCACCATCGCGATGTCGGGCAAGGGCGGGGCGACGCCCACGCTCGACGCGGACGCCATGGTCGCCGCGATCCCCTCGCTCTCCTCGCGCGGCGACGTGGAGGCCAAGACGATCATGAGCGTGCCCAGTGCGCACCTCACGCTCGACGACCAGCTCCTCATCTGCCGGACCGCCCGCGACGCCGCCCGGCGCGGCATCGGGGTCGTCGTCACCCACGGCACCGACACGCTCGAGGAGACGGCGATGCTGTGCGACGTCATCCACGACGCCGACGCGCCCATCGTCTTCACGGGAGCGATCCGCACGGCCAGCGCTCCCGGCGCCGACGGGCCGGCCAACGTCGTCGACGCCGTGTCGGTCGCCTCGTCCGCCGCCGCCCAGGGAATGGGGACCCTCGTGGTGTTCGGCGGCGAGATCCACCACGCCCGCTGCGCCCGCAAGACCGACACCACCTCGCTGACCGCCTTCTCCTCGCCCCAGACCGGCCTGCTGGGCCGCGTCACCGAGGGCCACTCGACGATCTGGGCCCGCCTGCCCCGCAACCCGGCCGTCGACCCCGCCCGCCTGGACGGCAGCGTCCCGATCGTGCCGAGCGCTTCGGGCGACGACGGCACCTTCGCCCGGGCGATCCTCGAGACCAACCCCGACGGAGCCGTGATCGGCACCCTCGGCGCCGGCCATCTGGCCCCGGACGTGCTCGAGCTGTGGGCCGAGGCGGCGCAGCGCATCCCGGTCGTGGCCTACTGCCGGCCCGAGCGCGGCGTCATCCTCAACGGCACCTACGGGTACGCCGGCTCCGAGAAGGACCTGCGCGTGAGCGACATCATGCCCGCCGGCTTCCTCTCCCCCCAGGCCGCCCGCATGAAGCTGCTGGCCTGCCTCGGCGCGGGCCTGGATCGCCAGGCCACCGCGGCGCGCTTCGCCCTCGACGACGGATAGGCGTGCCGGCGGGCCCCGGGGACGTTAGGCTCGCGCCGACCCCGAGGAGAGCAGTCGCATGGCAACCGAGAATCCCGTCTGGCCGCCCAAGCTGCTGGCCTCCCAGCCCCGCGCCGTGCAGATCGCCGTCCCGCTGCTGGGGCCGCTGCTGACGGGCATCCTCTGCGGCTGGCTGCTGGAGACCTCCAAGGTCGGCTACCTGATCGCCACCACGCTGCTCATCCTGGGCGGCCTCGGCGCCGGGTACGAGCACAACACCCTGCGCGGCGGGGCCCTGCGCGGCCTGTGGGGCGGCGTGATCTTCGGCGCCGCCATCGCCGCCACCCACGCGATCCTCGACGGGGAGGTCAAGGCCGACGTGCCGGACCCGGTGATCCTGCTGGCCCTCCTGTTCGGGGCGATCTCCACGGTGCTGGGCACCATCGGCGCCGCGCTGCGCCGGCGCAACGAGCGCCGCGCCGCGGCAAGCGCGGGTTAGCGCCGCGCGGCGAAGAACTCCCGAAGAACTCCCGCGCACTCCTCCTGCAGGATCCCGCCCGTCACGAGCGGGCGGTGGTTGAGCGCGGCGTGGTCCAGGACGTCCATCACGCTGCCCGCCGCGCCGGCCTTCGGGTCGGTCGTGCCGAACACCACGCGGGGCACGCGCGCCAGGACGATGGCCCCCGCGCACATCGCGCACGGCTCCAGCGTGACGTACAGCGTCGCGTCGAGGACCCGCCACGATCCCAGTGCCCGTGCGGCATCGCGCAGGGCGAGGACCTCGGCGTGGGCGGTGGGGTCCTGGCGCAGCTCGCGCTCGTTGTGGCCCCGGCCGATGACCTCGCCATCGTGCACCACGACCGCCCCGATCGGCACGTCGTCATGCTTCAGGGCCCGCTCGGCCTCCCCCAGGGCCAGGCGCATGAACCGCTCGTCATCGGGGAAGTGGCGCGCCGCGGTCACGATGGCGACACCATAGAAGGTCGGTTCGGCACGAAGAAAACCGGTGCGACGCCGCATCGATTCCCTTCCTGCCCTGTTCCCAGTAGATGTGCAGCGTGTACCTGGTGGTACACGGAATTTCGATGAAACGCCCCCTCCCCCGCCTCGCCGGCCTGTTCGCCGGCGCCCTCCTCTCGCTGTCCCTTCTGGGACCCGTCGCTGCGCGCGCGGCGGATGTGGTGCCCGGTGAGGTGGTGGTCACCCCCGAGTCCGCCGCCGCCCCGGCCGCCGGCGCCGCCGTGGCGGGCACCCCGAGCGTCCCCGGAAGCGGCGAGATCACCGTGAAGACCCGCAGCGGGGAGAGCGTCGCGGCCGCCGTCAAGCGCCTGCGCCGCACCCCCGGGGTGAAGGACGCGGTGCCCAACTACATCGCCCGCGCCGCCGCGGACGTGACGCCGTACCTGCCCAACGACCCGGGCCGCCACACCGTGGTGGGCGGCTGGGCCAAGGTCCAGTGGAACTTCGTCGGCCCGTGGGGCGTCAACGCCCCGCAGGCCTGGGCCAACCTGCGCGCCGCCCAGCGCTCCGGTGGGCGCGGCGTGACGGTCGCCGTGCTGGACACCGGCGTGGCGTACTCCAACCGGTTCAGCTACGTGCGCTCCCCCGACCTGCGGGCCTCGACCTTCATCCGCGGCCACGACTTCGTCAGCAACACGGACTTCCCGCGCGACCGCAACGGCCACGGCACCCATGTCGCCTCGACGATCGCGGAGTGGACCGACAACGGCGTGGGCCTCACGGGCCTGGCCTACGGGGCCAAGATCCTCCCGGTCCGGGTGCTCAACGACGCCGGCGAGGGCGACGCCAACACCATCGCCCGCGGCGTGCGCTACGCCGTGCAGCGCGGCGCGAAGATCATCAACATGAGCCTGGAGTTCGCCCCCGACGACAGCGGCGTGCCGCTCAAGCGGGCCGACATCCCCCAGCTCATCAAGGCCATCTCCTACGCCCACAGCAAGGGCGTGCTGGTGATCGCGGCGAGTGGCAACGAGGGCGCGACGACCATCGACTACCCGGCCAAGGCCCCCGACGTGATGGCGGTCGGCGCCACCACCGAGCACGGTTGCCTGTCGGCCTTCTCCAACATCGGCAAGGGCCTGGACATCGTGGCGCCCGGTGGCGGCTCGGACTCCCGCCACGGCAACGACAGCAACTGCCGGCCCGGCCGCGGTAAGCCCGGCCGCGACATCTCCCAGGTGACGCTGGTGGCCCAGGGCGCCAAGACGTTCGGCATCCCCGGCGGCTACGAGGGCACCTCGATGGCCGCCCCGCACGTGTCGGCCGCCGCCGCGCTCGTCATCGCCAGCGGCGTGCTGGGCAGCGATCCGTCGCCCCGTGACGTCGAGGTGCGCCTGAAGAACACGGCGCGCGACCTGGGCGATGACGGCTACGACCGGACCTACGGCACCGGCCTCGTCGACGCCGGCGCGGCGACGGACCCGGCCGTCCCTCTCACCCGCTGAGGCCGGCCCGCGCGACGCTAGGTCGTGCGGATGATCAGCACCGAGCAGGGCGCGTGGTGGCTGATCTTGTTGGGCACCGAGCCGAGCAGGAAGCGCTTGGCCCCGGTCATGCCCTTGTTGCCGACCACGATGAGGTCGGCGCCCGTCTCCTCGGCCACGTCGAGGATGGCGTCGGCCGGGTCGCCCTGACGGGCGAACACCATCACGTCGACCCCGGCGCCCCGCGCGTTGTCGGCGGCCTCCTCCAGGGTGTTGTCGACGTCTTCGCGGTGGTTGACCATCCACTCGACGTCGGGCGGCGCATGGCGGCCCTCCTCACGCAGGCGGGAGGTGGACACCGGCTGGAAGGCGCTGACGATCTCCAGCTTCGCGCCCACCTGGCTGGCGAGCTCGACGGCCTGCCGCACGGCCTCATTGGCCGTCTCCGAGCCGTCCGTCCCCACCACGATCACGCCGAACATGCTTCTCCCGTAGTCCACTGGCTCCATTGCCACCGCCGATCCTAACGAGGGCGCGGGCCGCTCCAGCGGATATGCCGCACACAGCCCATTTCAACGTGTCGCCGCGGCGCTCAGATGAGCTTGGTGGCGGCGATGATGATGCCGATCACCACGAAGATGACGACGAGGACCTGCGTCCAGATCCAGAACGGGGACATGACCACAGGCTACGAAATCGCCGCTCCTGCGGGGGTTCGCCTGCCGTTCACCGGCCCCGCTGCCGCTACGATCGGATGCATGTCGGCCGAAGAGGACGCCACCGGGCGCGTCGAGGACATCCTCGACAAGGTCGAGCGCGAGGTTGCCCGCCGCCGCGCGCTGCAGCAGGAGGAGGAGTCGCGCGCCGCGCAGGAGCCGGCCGAGCCCGCCCCGCCGCCCGCCGCCGAACCCGCTCCGGCGCCCGCGGGCCCCGTC
>CAZXNX010000018.1:0-9438 GCA_964642225.1 uncultured Solirubrobacteraceae bacterium
GGGCCGGCCGTGGCGGTCGGCCCGGACGGGCGCCTGCAGCCCCAGCTGGGCCGCTATCCGGCCTCCGTACTGGCCGCGCTGGAGGCGCTGGACCCCGACGCCCCCCTGACCCCCGCGGTGCTGGCGCTCGACCCCGTGCTGGTGTCCTGCCCGGCGGCCGACCTGCGCAACGTCAACCGGCCGGAGGATCTCGCCTAGCCGAAGGTGAAGGCGTAGCCGGCGACGCCCGGGTCCATGCGCAGGGTCAGGCGGTGGCGCTGCACGTCCGCCAGTGACACCAGGTGGTAGAGGCGGTGGCCGCGGACGGTCACCACGCCGCCCGGGGCGTCGTCGCCCGCCTGGCGCGCGGTGATGGGCCGGCCGTCGAGCAGCACGCGCACGCGCGAGCCGCCGGCGCGGCCGCGCCCCAGCACGAGGTACACGTCCTTGGCCTGCACCTGCGCGTCGATGGTCGCGCCGGAGACGGCGGTGGCGTTCTGCGGGGCGCCCTTCCAGGTGCCGCCGAAGGCGAAGGCGTTGAGGGCCAGCGTCGCTGGCGGCCGGCCGTAGGAGTGCACGCCGTCGATGGGCGGGTCGACCCAGCCCTGGGCCCGCTCGGAGCCCAGGTACGTCTCCGGCGAGGTCTGCTCGGACGGGACGATCGCGCCCTTGGGCTGGACGTACCCGTCCGGCGCGGCGCGGCCCGCCTCGGCCAGCAGCGCACGGATGTCCGCCTCGCTCTCGTCGTACTTGCCCTCGCCGAACTTCGTCGCCCGCACCCTGCCCTGGGCGTCGACGAGGTACTCGGCCGGCCAGTACTGGTTGCCCCAGGCGTTCCAGGTGGCCAGGTCGTTGTCCTGGACGACCGGGTAGCGGATGCCATTGCTGCGGATCGCCTCGGCCACGTTGCCCGCGTCCTTCTCGAAGCCGAACTCGGGCGCGTGCACCCCGACGATGACCAGGCCGTCCTTGCGGTACTTGGCGTCCCACGCCTTCAGATAGGGGAGGGTGCGCAGGCAGTTGATGCAGCTGTACGTCCAGAAGTCGATGAGGACGACCTTGCCGCGCAGCCCTGCCAGCGTGAGCGGGCGGTCCCCCGGCGTGTTCCACCACCGCTGCGTACCGGTGAACTCCGGCGCCACGCCGAGGACGGGCAGGCCCGAGCGCACCCCCGCCGTGGTGGTGGTGCGGGCCGCGGGCGCGGCGGCGGAGTCGAACTTCGGTGCGCCCCGCAGGTCGCGCAGCCGCTGCCGGACGGCCCCGGAGTCCTCCAGGCCGGCGGTGAGGGACAGGTCGGGGGCGTGCCGGGCGATCTCGGTCTCCAGCCGGACGTCCAGGTTGCCCGCCATGGCCAGGCCGGTGACGATGAGGATCAGGCCGAGCACCCGCTGCACGGCCGGGCCGCGCCCGGCCGCCCGCACGCGGTCCATGAGCTTCTGACCGCCGAGGGAGAGCAGGAGCAGCACGGCGGCGGAGCCGGCCGCGTAGGCCAGGGCGATCGCGACCGTGCTCCCCGATGCGGCGCTGACGGTGACGACGGCGGCGAGGATCGGCCCCGCGCAGGGCGCGTACACGAAGCCCAGGGCGCCGCCGACGAGCATCCCCGACAGGAAGCCGTCGCCCCGGTCGCGCGGCCCGAAGCGCGACAGCGCGGCCAGCGGCTCCTCCAGGCGCTGCACGAGCGACGGCACGAGCAGGGCCACGCCGAAGGCCAGGAGCACGGCGATCGCCACGCCGCGCAGGACGTCGCTGCCCAGGCCGACGCCGTCGACCACGGTGGCCAGGCCGACGATCGTGATGGTGAACGTGAGGGCCAGCCCCAGCGCCAGGCCGAAGGGCCTGCGTCGCCCGCCGGTGGCGCCCGCCGACAGCAGCGCGGGGAGCACGGGCAGCACACAGGGGCTGAGCGCGGTGCCGGCGCCGGCGAGCACGGCGAAGAGGAGGAGCAGCAGCATTCGTCCATTGTGCGCATCCCGGCGGCCCGTTGGATTACGCGCCGCGAACATCGGCGGCGACGCCCGCGGGCGCGCGCATCACGGGATTCCCACATCCGGGCGCCGGATCTGGTCCACTATGCGCTTCAGGGACGGTCGATGTCCAAGGCGGGGGAGACGAACGTGGGCAAGCTGGTGGGGATGGTGGCGGTGTGCGGCGCGGCGCTGGCCGTGTGGTGCTCGTGCGCCTCGGGCGCCGGGATCATCACGCACGCGTGGATGGCCGACGACGCCCGGGCCTACGTGCAGACCCCCGCGCTGAAGGCGCTCCTGGACGCCAACCGCGCCCAGCTGCGCTCGGGCGCGGCGTACCCCGACAGCGGGTACGGCCTGCGCGCGGTGAACCTGCCGGGCGGCGACTACGGCGAGGAGGCGCACTGGCCGCGGTTCGTCGAGGCCTACCTGGCCGCGCTGCGCGCACGCACCGACTGCGGCGATCTCGCCGACCCCGCCGGCCCCTGCGCGGCCGGCATCGCCCACCTCATGGGCGCGGCCGCCCACGGGATGGGCGACGAGGCGTGGGACTGGCTCATGGAGCCCGCGTCGGTCGACCACGGGGAGACCTACACGCCGGCCGGCCTGGGCTCGATCTTCGGGACGGGCGGCACCGAGTCGCAGATGGACATGATCGCGGTGGGCCGGCACCACCGGCCCACCGGCCCCGTCCCGGCGCTGCCCTCGGTCGCCGACCTCATGGCCGCCTACACGGCCGTGGGGCGCACCGACCTCCTCGCCGGCGCCCAGCCGACCGGCAACGCCTTCAGCACCGCCCAGCTGTCGGTGGAGGCCGGCCTGGCCGCCGTGCACGCCGAGCCGGTGGCCGTGGCGATGCCGTGGTCGGCCACCCACATGATGGTCGGGCCCGGCGGCGTGACCTGGTCGGCCCGGGCCATCGCCGCCTACCTCGACGCCATCTGGGGGCGCCTGACCGCCCAGCCGCTGGCGGCGCGCGTGTCCAACACCTTCCCGGCCGACGGCCAGATCGCCGTGGCGGCCACCGGCTGGACGGGCGACGTCGCCCCGGGGACGCGCACCGGGCTCGCCCGCAACCGCATCGTGGCGGCGCTGTCGGACTCGCCCCCGTTCCATCGCACCGTCACCGACACCGCGCCAGTGGGGGACGTGCCCGCGGGCGCCATGACCCTGGCGCAGGTCGGGCCGGGGGACACCGAGACCCCGGTGCCCGTCCGCTCCGGGTATCCGCGCTTCGTGCCCTACGGCCCGGACGCCGGCGAGCACATGATCGACCTCCAGCCCGCCGGGAACCTGCTCACCTGCACCACGTACCGCGTGCGCGTGACCGCGGCCCTGCGCGACGCGGTGGGGGCGCCGTTCACCCCCAGGACGTGGACGTTCCGCACCGGCACAGGCGCCGACGGGGCCCCCTGCCCGGACGATCCGCCCGTGTCAGAGCCCGTCGACCCGCTGTCCAACCCGTACGAGGCGATCCCCGACCCGCCCAAGCAGGAGACCCCCACGACGCCCGCTGACCCGCCGCCGGTCACGACGCCCGTCACCCCGCCGATGATCCCGGCGTGCCGGACCACGTCGGTCCGCGTCGCGGTGCGCCTGCCCCGCGGGGCCGGCCGGGTGGCGGTCACCGCCCGCGCCGCCGGCGGCCGCACCATGAAGCTGAAGCTGCGGACCGGCAAGGTCACGGTGCCGCTGAGCCGCACGGGGAAGAAGACCACGGTGACCGTCACCGCCCGGGTGGCCCGGCGCACGGTGCAGGCCACCAAGGTGCTGCCGCCCTGCACCTCCCGCGTCGCCGCCACCTCGATCACCCTGAAGGCGCCGAAGAGAAAATAGGAGAAGGGCTATCCGCCGATGGCGCTCATGGTGCGCGGCGGGGGCACGAAGCCGGGCTCGTTGACCCGGTGCTTGGCTTCCTTGCGCCACACGGCGTCGCGCAGCAGCTCCTCGAGGTCGTCGTCGGTCGCCCCGGCCCGCAGTGGGGCGCGCAGGTCGGTCTCGCCGATCGAGAACAGGCAGGTGCGCAGCTTCCCCTCGGCGGTGAGACGGATCCGGTTGCAGTCGTCGCAGAAGGGCTCGCTGACCGGGTTGATGAAGCCCACCTGGCCGCGGCCGTCGGCGAAGCGGTACACCTGGGCCGTCGCCGACGGGTCGCGCGGGACCTCCTCGAGCGGATGGACCGCGTGGATGGCCTCGCGGATCTCCGCGCCGGTGAGCACGTCGCCCGGCTTCCACGAGCGATCGCCGTCCAGCGGCATGAACTCGATGAACCGCACCTCGTACGGGTGCTCGCGGGCGAAGGCGGCGAACGGCAGCACCTCGGTCTCGGTGAACCCGCGCACCGCGACCGCGTTGATCTTGATCGGGTGGGCCCGCGGGTGGGCGGCCAGGGTCTCCACGCCGCGCAGCACGCGGGGAAGCGCATCGCGGCGCGTCATGGCGAAGAAGCGGTCGCGCTGCAGCGAGTCGATCGAGACGTTGAAGCGATCGATGCCGGCCGCGACGAGCTTGTCGGCGTCGCGCTCCAGCAGGTAGCCGTTGGTGGTGAGGGCCAGATCGTGGACGTCCTCGATCCCCGCCAGCATCTGCGCCAGCCGCGGGAAGTCGCGGCGCACGAGCGGCTCGCCGCCGGTCAGCCGTACGTCGTGGACCCCCATGCTCGACAGCAACCGCGTGAGGCGCTCGAGCTCCTCGAAGGTGAGGATGTCCTCGTGGTCGGTCCACGGCAGGCCCTCGGGCGGCATGCAGTACTGGCAGCGGAAGTTGCACCGGTCGGTGACGGAGATGCGCACGTCGCCGATCGCCCGGCCGTGCCCGTCGACGAGGGGCTCGCGCGCCATCACAGGGCCCCGGCGGCCGCGCGCAGCGTCGCGTCGGAGTCGGTGCGGGCGATCGGGCCCACGGCGGGCGAGGTCGCGCCCGCCTCCACGTACCGCTGCACCCCCGCGCGCACCGTGTCGGCGTCACCGATCGGCGAGAGCACCTCCAGGAAGCGGTCGGAGATGGCGGCCTGCATCCCGTCTCCGTCGCCCCCGGCCATTGCCGCGTCGTAGGCGTCGAGGTCCTCGCCGAAGCCGGAGCGGTCCAGCATCGCCCGGTAGAAGGGCAGGCCGAAGTAGGGGAGGAGGTCGCGGCGCATGGCCGCCCGCGCCTCGGCGGGGTCGTCCACGCAGGCCGACGGGACGGCGGCGACGATGTCGAAGCCCTCCATCGTCTTGCCGGCGGCGGCGCGCCCGGCCGTGACCTCGGGGACGACCACGTCGCGGATGTAGTGCGGGTTGCACAGCCACAGCACCACGCCGTCGGCGATCTCGCCGGCCGTCCGCAGCATCTTGGGGGAGAGCGCGGCGAGGTAGATCGGCAGCTCGGGGAACGGGCCGAAGCCGCCGAGGGCGAACTGGGTGTGCCAGCGGCCGGAGTCCTGGGGCGGCGGCTCGCCGGCGAGGATGGCGCGCAGGATCGCCACGTACTCGCGCATCTCGGTCGCCGGCTTGCCGATCCGCTCGCCGTGCCAGCCCTCGACCACCGGCTTGTGCGAGACGCCCAGCCCGAGCCGCAGGCGGCCGTGGGAGAGGTCCTGGATGGTCGCGGCCGTCTGGGCCATGGTGGCCGGGGTGCGGGAGTAGATCGGCACGACCCCGGGCCCGAGCCGGATCGTGCTCGTGTGCGCGGCGTAGTGGGCGACCACCGTCAGCGACTCGCGGCCGTTGATGTGGGTCACGTAGGCGGCCTCGTAGCCGAGCTCCTCCGCGAGCCGGACGCGCTGCACGGCGGCGTCCAGGTCGCGCCCGGTGGAGACGAAGCAGCTCAAGCCCATGCCCCCAGCGTACCCGTCGGAAAATCTTGCAGGGATTCTTGCGGCGGGGAAGAAACAGTCCGCAGATGACGGCGCTCTACCTCGGGGTTGTGGTGCTGCCGCTTGTGGTCCTGGTGTGGAACCTGGGACCGGGTGGCGTGCGCCGGCGTGCTCTACGCCGGCGTCACCTGACCGCGGCCGGATTCGTTCCGGCCGTGGCCGACACGCGCACACATCGCCTGCGCCGGATGCCCGCCACCTTCCTGGCGGCCTTCCGCTCGGCCTGGGCCGCCGCCACGCACGGCGGGGAGCCGTCCCCGGCGACACCCTCCGGCTTCGCGCTGCCGCCCGACCTGCCGCGCTCGCCGTCGACGCCCGGATGGGTCCCGGCCCAGGGCTACGCGGCCCGGCCCCGCCCGATGGCCGACGCCGCGGGCGTCCGCTCTACGGCCGCTTGAGGATCACCCAGAGCACCGCGGCGGTGAAGGCCATGACGCCGAACGTCATCGCCGTGCCGAGGTTGGCGGCCCCGAACAGCTCGGCCAGCAGGGTCGCGCCGGCGAAGGCGCCGAGCATCACGCCGAGTTCCAGCTTCATGGGACCACCTTGGCTTGTAACGCGTTGACGAGGGTGGGGACGTCTGCCCCGGGATCCTGCCGGGCCAGCCAGCGGGTGGCCTCACGACGGCCGCCGAGCGCCCGCAGTCCCTGCTGACCGCGTTCGGCGACGAAGTCCGCCAGGGCGCCGGCCCGGCGGGCGGCCGTGCGGCGGGCGGAAAGGTCCAGGGACGCCCGGTGGGCGTCGAGCGCGGCGATGAGGTCGTCCATGCCCTGGAGCGGCGCGACGGAGGAGACGGCGACGACCGCCGTGTCGCGGGAGCCGACGGAGCGCAGGGCGGCATTGAGGTCTCGGCGCGCCCGCAGGGCGACGTCGCCCAGGTCGGCCTTGGTCACCACGAGCACGTCCGGGATCTCCATGATCCCGGACTTCAGGAACTGCAGGGCGTCGCCTGAGCCGGGTTGCACCACGACCGCGACCGTATCGGCCGTGTCGGCCACATCGGTCTCGGACTGCCCGACGCCCACCGTCTCGACCACGACGACGTCGAAGGCCGCGCTGAGGGCCTGGGCCGCCGCCCGGGTGGCCGGCGCAAGCCCGCCGAGGCGCTCGCCGGCGGCCGTGGAGCGGATGAACACCCCGGGATCGGTGGGGTCGAAGACGATGCGCGCCCGGTCGCCGAGCAGGGAGCCGCCGCTGCGGCGTGAGGACGGATCGACGGCCAGGACGGCGACCGTGCGCCCCTGGGCCCGCCAGGCGGCGACCAGCGCGCTCAGGAGCGTCGACTTGCCGGCGCCGGGCGGCCCGGTCACGCCGATGATGTGCCCGGGCGCCTCGCCGCCCAGGACGGCGGGGGAGACGGCCTGCAGGAGGGCTGCGATGTCCCGGCGGGAGGAGGGCCGGTGGTTCTCCACGAGGTTCAGCGCGGCCGGGGCCGCCGTGCGGTCGCCCGCCCGCAGCCGCGCGCCGAGCGCCGCCCCCTCCTCGCCGGCCTGTGGGGACGCGCTCACGCCGCGGCCAGCGTGACGAGGTAGTCGCTGGTGACGCGCAGCGCGGAGGGGTCCTCGTTGCCGTCACGCAGCACGGTGATCGTGTCCTCGCGCAGCCGGTCCCAGCGGGCGCCCTCGTGCTGGGCGCGGACGGCGCGCCAGACGGGATGGTGCTCCTCCTGCTCGGCAAACCACGCCTCGGGGGAGGCGGCCGAGAAGACGAGCTGCTCACGATGCTGGGCGATCCCGGTGGCCCCGTGGCGGGTGCACCGCTCGGCGATCCAGGCCGGCTCGGTCCACCGCGGGGCGTCCGGCCCCGGGGCGGCCGGGGAGTTGCCGGCCATCACGGCCCGCAGCAGCCGGCCGGCCTCGTCGATGGCGCCGCCGGGCAGCCAGCTGGTGATGGCGACGGTGCCGCCGGGCCGGGCGACGCGCAGCATGTCGGCGAGGGCCTCGTCGGGCCGGGCCGAGAAGATGACGGCAAACACGCTGACGACCACGTCGAACGCGTCGTCGTCCAGTGGCAGCGCCTCACCCGGGGCGACGAGCACCGGGGCCGGCACGCCGGCCTCGCGCAACCGGTCGCGGGCGATGGCCACCAGCCCCTCCGCCGGGTCCACCGCGGTCACGACGGCGCCCTGGCGGGCGGCCAGGAGCGCCGCGTTGCCCGTCCCGCACCCCACGTCGAGGAGGGCCTGGCCGGCGGTCGCGCCGGCGCGGGCCAGCGTCACCGCGGCGGCCGGGGCGAGCGCGGCCGCGGTGCGGGCGTAGTCGCCGTCTCCCCAGTCGATCACCGTCGGTCCCCGCGGCTCATACGCTGGCGGCGACGCCGCCCTGCTCGGCCACCAGGCGCACGATGTCGCGCATGATCTGGTTGATGGCGCCGAGGCTCTTGGGCGTGTAGACCGCGGCCACGCCGGCGGCCTCCAGCTCGGGGACGTCCTGGTCGGGGATGATGCCGCCGACCACGACGGGCACGTCGACGCCGGCCTCGCCCAGCGCGTCCATCACCGCGGGGATGATCTCGCGGTGCGATCCGGAGAGGATCGACAGGCCGACGACGTGGACGCCCTCGTCGAGCGCC
The DNA here is from genome assembly GCA_964642225.1 of uncultured Solirubrobacteraceae bacterium. Lineage (GTDB taxonomy): Bacteria > Actinomycetota > Thermoleophilia > Solirubrobacterales > Solirubrobacteraceae > JBBQCW01. The sequence continues at coordinate 8,374 of CAZXNX010000018.1, forward strand.
GACTTGGCGATCTGCGACGGGGTCAGGCGGATGCCCTCGTACACCACGTCCATGCCGACGTCGCGGGCGCGCACGGCGATCTGCTCGGCGCCGTTGGAGTGGCCGTCCAGGCCGGGCTTCCCGACGAGGATCTTCACGCGGCGCCCGAGGGCCTCGCTCACGCGGTCGACCTCCTCGCGCACCTCCTCGACCTCGTCGGAGGCGCCCACGACGGACGCCGACTCGCCCACGCCGGTGGGGGCGCGGTACTCGCCGAAGACGGCCCGCAGCGTGGCGGACCACTCGCCGGTCGTGACGCCCGCCTGGGCGGCGGCGATCGACGCGGGCATGATGTTCTCGTCCGTGCGGGCCACGCGGGCCAGCTCGGTGAGGGCCTCGTCGACGGCCTCGCGGTCGCGGCCGGCGCGCCAGGCGGCGATGGCCTCCTGGGCCTGGGCCTCGACGGCCTGGTCCACCACCATGATCCCGCCGGCCGCGTCGCTGGTGAGCGGCGACTCCTCGGTCTCGGTGTACTTGTTGAGCCCGACGACGATCTGCTCGCCGGCCTCGATCCGCTGCAGGCGGGCGCGGTGGGAGTCCACCAGCGCGGCCTTCATGTAGTCGACCCCGGCGACGGCGCCGCCGTGCTCGGCGACGACGGCCATCTCGGCGCGGGCGCCGGCCAGCAGCTCGTCCACGAGACCCTCCATCACCACGGAGCCCTCGAAGATGTCGGGGTACTCCAGGATGTCGGTCTCGAACGCGAGCACCTGCTGGATGCGCAGCGACCACTGCTGGTCCCACGGGCGGGGCAGGCCGAGCGCCTCGTTCCAGGCGGGCAGCTGGACGGCGCGGGCGCGCGCGTCGCGGCCGAGCGTCACGGCCAGGGCCTCCAGGACGATCCGCTGGACGTTGTTCTCAGGCTGGGACTCGGTGAGGCCCAGGGAGTTGACCTGCACGCCGTAGCGAAAGCGCAGCTGCTTGGGATCGGTGACGCCGTAGCGCTCGCGGCCGAGCTCCTCCCAGAGGATGCCCATCGCCCGGAGCTTGGCGTGCTCCTCGATGAAGCGCACGCCGGCGTTGACG
>CAZXNX010000018.1:9448-16522 GCA_964642225.1 uncultured Solirubrobacteraceae bacterium
GGAGAAGACCTTGCCCATGACCTCCTCGGGGACGCGCTCACGGGCGGCGTCCAGGACGGCGATCGCGTTGGACATCGCGTAGGCGATCTCCTGGACGGGTGTGGCGCCGGCCTCCTGCAGGTGGTAGCTGCAGATGTTGATCGGGTTCCACTTGGGGACCTCGGTGACGGTGTAGGCGATCATGTCCGCGATCAGCCGCATCGAGGGGCCGGGCGGGAACGCGTACGTGCCGCGGGCCAGGAACTCCTTGATGATGTCGTTCTGCGTCGTGCCCTGGAGCAGCTGCTGGTCGACGCCCTGCTCCTGCGCCGCGACGATGTACAGCGACAGCATCCAGGCGGCCGTCGCGTTGATCGTCATCGACGTGTTCATCTGGTCCAGCGGGATGCCGTCCATCAGTTGTCCCATGTCGCCGCGGTGGGAGACGGGAACGCCGACCTTGCCGACCTCGCCCCGCGCCAGCTCGTCATCCGGGTCGTAACCCGTCTGCGTCGGCAGGTCGAAGGCGACGGACAGGCCGGTCTGGCCCTTGGCGAGGTTGCCGCGGTACAGCGCGTTGGACGCCTTGGCGGTGCTGTGGCCCGCGTAGGTGCGCATCATCCAGGGACGGTCGCGCTCGGGCAGACGGGGGTCGCTCATGCCCGGGATTGTAGGGTCCAGCGCCGTGTCTCCATCGCTTGCCAGCCGCGCCGCCACCTCCCTGCGCCTGCGCGCGCTCGACCTGCGCGACCGTTTCGACCCGACCGGCCCCGGTCCGGACCCCTTCGTGCCGCCCCGCCGGATGCAGTTCGTGGGGGTCGGCGACTTCGCCGGGGTGGGGGACGAGTTCTTCGGGCACTTCACCGCGCTGGCGGGCCTGACCCCCGGGACGCGGGTGCTGGACGTCGGCTCGGGCATCGGCCGCATCGCCCGGCCGCTGGTGGGCTTCCTGGGCGCCCAGGGGTCCTACGACGGGTTCGACCCGGACCCGGAAGGGGTGCGGTGGTGCCAGCACGCCTACCGCGACGTGCCCCGCTTCACGTTCGCCCACGTCGACGTCTTCAACAAGCGCTACAACCCGGCGGGGACCGTCGATCCCGCGACGCTGCGCTTCCCCTACGACGACGGCCGCTTCGACCTCGTCGTGATGGTCTCGGTGCTCACCCACCTGCTGCCGGAGACCCTGGACAACTACCTGCGCGAGTCGGCGCGTGTCCTGGCCCCCGGCGGCCGCCTGTGCGCCACCGCGTTCCTGCTGGACGAGACGTCCCGCGCCGCGATCGCCGCGCAGGCCACCCCGCTGCCCTTCGGGCCCGAGCGCGACGGCTGTGCCGTGGTCAATCCCGAGATTCCCGAGGACGCGGTCGCCTACGATGCCGGCGCCTTCACGGCCCGCCTCGCGGACGCCGGGCTGCACGAGCCTGAGATCCATCCCGGCACCTGGGCCGACCGGCCGTCGGGGCGCACGTTCCAGGACCTGGTGGTGGCCCGCAAGGGCGACGGCGGGGCGGGCGGGTTTCCCGCGCCGTCCTGATCTGGCACCCTGGACGGCCATGACCAGGACGGTTCAGCGCCCGCGCACCCAGGGCCCCGGCAGCGGCCTCGGCCGCCCGTGGCGGGTGATCGTGCGCAACGACGATCACAACACGTTCGACCACGTCGCCCTGACGCTGGCCCGCATCGTCCCCGGCGTCACCGTCGCCCAGGGGTACGGGATCGCCGACCGGATCCACACCACCGGGCTGGCCGTGGTCTGGTCCGGGCACCAGGAGCTCGCCGAGCACTACTGGGAGCAGTTGCGTGACGCGGGCCTGACGATGGCGCCGCTCGAGCAGGACTGACGCGCCGTCCTCACTCCGACCCAGCAGGTGCCCGGAACACCGGAATCCGGACCGAGCCCGACCCCCCGGTGGGGGATTGGTGTCTTGGCACAATGGGCATGGTAGGTCAGGGACGATGACGGACCGCACCGACACGACCGCTGCCGCTGCACGGGAACGCGAACTCCTCACCGCATGGCACGAGCGGGGGGACAAGCAGGCCCGAGCGATCCTCGCCGAGGAGATGCTGCCGCTCGCCCGCGCGCTGGCCAACCGGTACGCCAACCGCGGCGAGGCCACCGACGATCTCGTGCAGGTCGCCAGCCTCGGCCTCATGAAGGCGATCGACGGATTCGACATCGATCGCCCCGTCCGCTTCTCCTCCTACGCCACGCCGACGATCCTCGGCGAGCTGCGCCGCCACTTCCGCGACCGCACCTGGTCGGTGCGGGTCCCGCGCGGCCTGCAGGAGATGCAGCTCACGGTCGCCAAGGCGCGCGACGAGCTGACCACCAGCCTGGGGCGGTCACCGACCGTGCAGGAGCTGGCCACGGCGATCGACGCCCCGTTCGAGGACGTGCTCGACACGATCCAGTCCCAGGGCGCCCGGCACGCCCGCTCCTTCGAGGACCCGATCGGCGAGGACCAGGTGCTGGCCGACACGCTCGGCGGCTCGGACCCCGAGATGGGCCGCGCCGAGCTGCGCGCGATGCTCGGCGACGCGCTCAGCGACCTCTCCGAGCGCGACCGCGAGGTCGTGCGCCTGCGCTTCACCGAGGACCTGACGCAGTCGGAGATCGCCGACCTCGTCGGCGTCTCCCAGATGCAGATCTCGCGCATCCTGCGCCAGTCGCTGGCCCAGATGCGCACGCAGCTCGAGGGCCCGCGCACCGCCGGCTGACCGGCGGGCGCTGCCCGGAAGGCTGCTAGCCCTCGAGGTCGCCGGGCTCGGCGACGGTCGCGACGCCGTTGGGCATGTGGCCGTTCTTGGGGGCGTCACCGGTCCAGGAGGCGTTGGCCTCGTCCTCGGAGACGACGGAGCCCTCGACGACCAGGTCGTGCCACACGGGGTACACCGGCACCTGCCAGTGGCCGCCGTTGACGATCCGCCAGTCGGTGAACTCCTGGCCCGTCCAGTACCGGTCGAACTCGAGCTTGCTGTCGAACGTCGCCGTCTGGAGGAACTTGTGCCGGTCCTCGCGGTTGCGATGCACCGTGTAGGCCGTCGCGCCGTAGCGGGTGGCCACCGGCGCGATCTCAGCGAGGAGCGCCTGCATGGTGTCGCTGCGCAGCCCGACCGAGTACCAGACGATATGGACGACGCCGCCGCCGGTGGAGGCCATCAGGCACCCACTTCCGCGCGGATCGCGCCCGGGCCGTCGGCCGTGCGGCCCTCCTCGGAGCTGGTGGCCCCGACGAGGATGGCGATCTTGCCTGCGTGCTTGTTCTCGTGCATGAGCTGATGGGCCTCCGCGACCTGGTCGAAGCCCATCGTACGCCACAGCACCGGCTGGATCAGGCCCGAGTCGATGAGCTCGTTGGCCTTGAGGCACTCGTAGGCGTTGGCGAAGTGCGAGCCGACGATCTGCTTCTGGCGCATCCAGAGGTAGCGCACGTCGAAGTCGAGGTTGTACCCGGAGGTGGCGCCGCAGATGACGACCTTGCCGAACGGCTTGACCGTGAACACCGACGTGGGGAACGTGGCCTTGCCGACGTGCTCGAAGACGATGTCGGGAGAGTCGCCGAGGATCTCCTTGACCCGCTTGGCGAAGCCGCGGGACTCCTTGAAGCGCGCCTTCTCCTCCTCGGGCGTCTCGTTGCCCGTGCGCATCATCCCGGCGAACTCGGCCCGGTTGATGTAGTCGTTGGCGCCAAGCTGCTTGACCAGCTCGCCCTTCTCGTCGGAGGAGACGACGCCGACGCTCTCGCCGCCCGCGGCCTTCACGAGCTGCGTGGCGAAGACGCCCAGGCCGCCGGCCGCGCCCCAGATGAGCACCTTGTGCCCCGCCTGGATCGCGCCGCGGTTCATGAGCATCCGGTAGGCGGTGAAGTAGGTGAGGCCGTAGGAGGACGCCTCGTCCCAGCTCAGGTGCTTGGGCTTGGGCAGCAGCTGCTGCGCCTGCACCTTGGTGAACTGGGCGAAGGAGCCCCACGTCGTCTCGTAGCCCCAGATGCGCTGGGACGGCGCGGCGAGCGGGTCGAGGCCGTGGACCTCGGGATCCTCGTAGGAGGCCTGGTTGCAGTGCACGACGACCTCGTCGCCGGCCTTCCAGCGCGTGACGCCCTCGCCGACCTTCCACACGATGCCGGAGGCGTCGGAGCCGCCGATGTGGTGGCCGTACTCGGGGTGGTCCCCGTAGCCGAACACCGACACGGGGGTGCCCAGGGCGGCCCACACGTTGTTGAAGTTCACACCGGCCGCCATCACGCGGACGATGACCTCGAAGGCGCCGGGCTCCGGCGTCTCGATCTCCTCGATCTGGAAGGCGTCCTTGGGCTCACCCTCGCGCTCGGCGCGGATGACCCAGGCGGCCATGGTGGGCGGGAGCTCTCCCGGCTCGGTGGAGACGGTGGCGATATCGGTCAAGTCAACGGCCATGATCGGTGAAAACCTCGTGGTCGGGCAGCGGGGACACGCGGGCGGGAATACTACGGAGCGCGACGGGACGCGGCCCGCCGGTCCCGCGCCGCGGCACGGCTCGGGCGCCCGATGGTGATGAACCCCGCACGCACGAACGTCGCGAACAGGGCGACCACGAACACGATCGCGATGCCCGGCCCCAGGATCAGGAACGCCTCGCGGGAGCGCACGTGCTCCACCATCCACCCGAAGTTCTGCCCGAAGAAGCCCGTGATGAAGGTCAGCGGCAGGAAGAACGTGGCCACGATCGTGAGCACCTTCATGATTTCGTTGAGCCGGTTGGAGACGGCCGACACGTAGAGATCGAGGGCGTTGGAGACCATCTCGCGCACGCTGTCGAGCTGCTGGGAGGTCAGCGACAGCCGGTCGTAGAGGTCGCGCAGGATGTTGTGGGCGCCCGGGTCGTGGAAGCCGGGGAGCTGGTCGAGGAGGTCGCGGTGGCCGGCGAGCACGTCGCGCTGGGGGTCCACAACATGGCGCATGCGCACCAGGGAGTGCTTGATGTCGAGCAGCCGCAGTCGCGTCTGGGGGCGGGAGGAGTCCAGGAGCTCGTCCTCGATCACGTCGAGCTCCCGCTCGATCTCCTGGAGCGGATCGGCGAAGCTCGCCGCCAGCGCGTCGAGCACCCGGTAGAGCGCCTCCTCGGCCGTGTCGACGTCCCGCAGCGCGATCCGGCGCCGCGCGCCGTCCAGCGTCGTCAGGTCGGTGCGCCTCACGGTCAGCACCGCCTTGGCGGTGATGTGGAAGTGGACCTCGACCGGCTCGGGGAGCCCCGCGTCCTCGCCCGCCTCCGGGCCCTGGCTGCGGGCGCCGAAGAACACGAGCAGCGCGGAGTCGGGGTAGTCGTCGATCTTCGGCCGCTGGCCGAACTGGCAGGAGTCCTCGACGGCCAGGGGGTTCAGCCCCAGCAGCTCGCCGACGGTGTGCAGCGTCTCGTCGTCGGGCGATTGCAGCGCCATCCAGAACCGCTCGCCACGATCCAGGAGCTCCCGCACATGGGCCGGCTCGCAGTGATCGATGACCTCCACGCCGGCGACGCTAGCGGCCGGGCCGGTCGCGTCGGCCCGGGGGGCCACTCCCGCGGGGCCCCTACGGCTGCAGCAGGTCGTTCTGCGCGCTGGGGCGCGGGGACCCGACGAGCAGGCGGCCCGGGCGGATCGCCCTGCCGGATGCCGACACGCGGTAGACGCCGCGCAGCGGGGTGAGCTTCATGTTCGCCGTGTCACCGGGGTTGATCGGGCCGGTCTTCTGGGTGATCCCGGCGCCGGACCCGGCGGTCTCCACCGTGAGCTGCTGGGGCGCGCTCGACTGGTTGGTGATCACGATCGTGATCGGGCCCGCGCCGAAGGCGCGGGGGGAGACCGAGACGGCGCGGTTGGTGATGGACGCGGAGACGATCAGCGTCTCGGGCGGCCGCAGCTGGTTGCTGTAGCTGGTGTCGGACCCGCACGCGGTGAGCGTCAGCGCAAGCGTCGCCGCGAGCAACAGCCCTGCGGCATACATCGGCTTGGTGAACCCTCGCATCGTGACGCGTCCTCGCTCCATTCCCGGTGCCGCGAGAAACGCGACCGGCCAACCCTAGACGACGGGGAGGCGGCTGTGCCGGCGGCGTACGGGAAGGCGGCGCCGGCCGCCCCCCGTGCCGGTGCGTGGTGGCTGGATCAGGAAGGGGTTTCCGGCGTGTCCGCCGCCGCCGCGTCGAGCGTGACGCGCTCGTCGCGCAGGTGGTCCAGGGCACGCTGCAGGTCGTCCCACGCCTCGCTCTCGGTGGTGTCGTACTCCGCCCCTTCGAGGTCCCTCAGCCGCTCGCCGTAGGTCGCCCACTCGCGGGCGGTCATGGCATCGAGCTGCTCCAGGCGCTGGGCGCGCTCCTGATCGCTGGTCAGAGTGGTCATCTGGGAGCCCTTCCTTTCCCTGGCTGTGGTGTCACCCGACGGTACTACGCGGCGCGGTCGGGGCGCGATGGTTGCCGCCGTGCGAGGAATACGCGCCACGGCCCCGGATGGTTCGCAAGGTGGCGTGCACGGCGTCGGGAGGGCGCGCTGCAATGGTCCGGATGGACGACCTGCTCGCGCACCCGCTGGCCACCGCCGAGTTCCTCGTCGTCGACACGGAGACCAACGGCGCCGGCGGCGCGGCCTGCGAGATGACCGAGGTTGGGGCGGTCCTCGTCGGCGGCGGCGAGCTGCACGACCGGTGGGAGTCGCTGGTGGCCACGCGGGCGCCGCTGTCGCGCGGGATCCAGCGCTTCACCGGCATCACGCAGGCGATGGTGGACGCCGCGCCGCCGGCCGAGCTGGCCCTGCCGGACCTGGCCGAGCAGCTCCGCGGCCGCGTGCTGGTGGCGCACAGCGCGAGCTTCGACACGCGCGTGCTGCGCCAGGCGTTCGAGGGGGCCGGGCTGTCCTGGCCCGACCCGCCCACCCTCTGCACGGTGGCGCTGGCCCGCCGCCTGCATCCGCTGGCCCGCCAGCGCAAGCTCGTTCCGCTGGCCCAGTCGCTGGGGATCGAGGTGGAGACCGCGCACCGCGCGCTCGCCGACGCCGAGACGTGCGCCCGCGTGTTCTGCGCGCTGTTCGGCCGGCTGTGCGCGGAGGCCCAGACCGTCCGCGAGGCGCTGGCGCTGCTGGCGCC
>CAZXNX010000019.1:0-16387 GCA_964642225.1 uncultured Solirubrobacteraceae bacterium
TGCATAACGTCAACGTCAGCGCCGTCGAGCAGACCGCGGCGCGCGCCGCCGCCGACCCCGGCGCCGTCCTGCAGCCGGTGGCCATCGAGGGCGTGTGGCAGACCACCCCCGGCGCGGCCCAGTTCCACACCGAGATCCCGCTGCCGGACGGCAGCACCGTGCGCTTCGAGGCCGACTTCCCGCCGCCGATGGGCGGCACCGGGTCGGCGCCCAACCCCCTGGCCTACTGCTTCTGGGGCGGGTTGGCCTGCTACGCCATGACGTACGCGCAGGAGGCCGCCCGCGAAGGCGTCGAGCTGCGCGCGCTGCGTGCCCGCGTCGAGGCGAAGGTCGACATGCGCCGGGCGCTCGGCGTGAGCGACGACCCCCCGGTGGAGCGCATCGACTGGTACCTGGAGGTGGACGCGGACGCGGCCCCCGATGTCCTGCAGGCCATCAAGGACACCGCAGACCACCGCTGTCCCGGCGCCTACTGCATCCGCAACCCCATCGACCTCAACACCCACCTTGCGGTCACCCCCGCTTCCTGACCACCCGCCTCAACAGAACGGACACCCCATGGCCCTCGTCAGCTTCATGAGCAGCCCCGCCGGTCGCATCGCCCGCATCGTCGCCGGCATCGCCCTCATCGCCATCGGCCTCGCCGTCGTCGGCGGGACCGCCGGCATCATCGTCGCGATCGTCGGGCTCGTCCCGATCGGCGCCGGAGTGGGCAACGTGTGCCTGCTCGGCCCCGTGCTCGGCAGCGACCTCCACGGCTCGGCCAAGTAACCGAGCCATCGACGCAGAACGGAGTACGACATGAGCTTCACCGCCACCGCACGACGCCTCGGCGACAGCCTCCAGCACGAGGTCGACGTCAACGGGCGCCACACCATCATCACCGACGAGCCCGAGAGCCTCGGGGGCACGGACACCGGCCCCGCGCCGCACGAGCTGCTGGCCGCGACGCTGGCCTCCTGCGTCTCGACCATGGTCGCCCTCTACGCCCAGCGCAAGGCGTGGGACATCGGCGAGATCAGCGTCGACGTCCTGTACGAGAACGAGGCCGAGCCGCGCCGCTTCGACGTGACGCTGCACCTGCCCGACGGGCTCGAGCGCAGCCAGGTCGACCGGCTGCGCCGGGTTGCTGCCACCAGCCCCGTGCGCCGGGCGCTGGAGGCCCAGTTCGCTTTTGTCGAGCACACCGACAGGGGGGCCCCGGCGCGGGCGGCCGCCTCGCGGCCCTGGGGGGGGCCCTTCTCGGCGCGGTTCAGCCGCTCGCCGCCGAGCTGCTCGTCGAGGTCCAGGTCCAGATTGGTCATCATCGCCGCCAGGCCCGTGTAGATGGCCACCACGAGGTGCAGCTCCACCAGCTCGCGGTCGGTCAGGGCCTGCCGGGTGCGGGCCAGCAGGTCGTCGCCCGCCCGCTCGCGCGCGACGATCACCGCGGTCATCGCCAGCAGCGCCTGATCGTCGGCGGAGAACGGCGCGCCGGCCGCCGCGCCCTCGCGGATCGCCGCGATCTCCTCGCCGGTGACGTCGCACAGGGCGGCGACCGCCACGTGCTGATGCCACTCGTACTCCGCCCCGGTGAGGCGGGCGACGTGCAGGATGACCAGCTCGCGCCGGCGCGGCGACAGCTCGGCCTCGCTCCACAGCCCGCCGGTCAGCCGCAGGAAGGCGGGGAACGCGCCGTCAGCGGTCGAGAGCAGCCGAAAGACGTTGAGCGGCGGGATGGCGTCGAGGGCCTGGCGCGTCGCGTCGGACAACGCGGCGGGATCGGGATACGGGATGCGGGTCATGCGCAGGGTTCTACCGCACCCGCGGGACTAGTCTGAGGACATGCCCTTTCCCGACGTCACCGGCCGCACCCTGCAACGCGACGACGTGCGCCTTCCGGCGGACCTCCCGGCGGCCCGGACCCTCGTGGTGTGCGCGTTCCGCCGCGAGCACCAGGAGCTCGTGGACCGGTGGATCACCTGGGCGGTGGATGCGGGCCTGACCCCGCCGTCGCCGCTGGGCCACGACGGCCCGATGGCCACCGCGGTGATCGAGCTGCCGGTGCTCGGCCGGGCGTGGCGGCCGGCCCGCCCGTTCATCGACGGCGGGATGGCGGGCGCCATCCGCGTCCCCGAGGTCCTGGCCCGCACCATCACGCTCTACACCGATGTCGAGGCGTTCTGCGCCGCGACCGACATCACCGATCCCTCGACCGTCCATCCCCTCGTCGTCACCCCCGCCGGGGAGATCGTGGCCCGCGCGGCGGGCGAGCCGGACGAGGCGGGATGCGCCGCCCTCGCCGCCGTGCTGTCCACTGTGTCCTGAGCGGCGGCGGCGTGTGCGCCGCAGCGGCACACGCACGGTGGATTTCGCCGAGCCGGAGGGGATAGGTTGGGCTGCGCCGTCCTTCCACGGTGCCGACCCTCTCATGGACTCCCGAGCACCTGACCACGACGATCCGTCTGCGCCCGCACCCCCGGTGTCGACGGTCCCGGACATCCGGCTCGTCGGCCTGGAGAAGCACTTCGGCGCGCTGCGGGCGGTGGACGGGATCGACCTCGACGTGGCGGCCGGGGAGTTCTTCACCATGCTCGGCCCGTCGGGGTCGGGCAAGACGACGACCCTGCGCCTGATCGCCGGCTTCGAGCTTCCCGACGCCGGGCGCGTGGAGCTGGCCGGCGAGGACGTCGCGCGCCGCCCGCCCTTCGAGCGGGCGGTCAACACGGTCTTCCAGGACTACGCCCTCTTCCCGCACATGACGGTGCTGGACAACGTCGCCTACGGCCTGCGCATCAAGAAGGTCCCCAGGCGCGAGCGCCGTGACCGTGCCCAGGAGGCGCTCGAGATGGTCCGCCTGCCCGACGTCGGCGGCCGCAAGCCCCAGCAGCTCTCCGGCGGTCAGCGCCAGCGCGTCGCGCTCGCCCGGGCGATCGTCAACCGCCCCAAGGTGCTGCTGCTGGACGAGCCGCTCGGCGCGCTCGACCTCAAGCTGCGCGAGGAGATGCAGTTCGAGCTCAAGCGCATCCAGCAGGAGGTCGGCATCACCTTCGTCTACGTCACGCACGACCAGGACGAGGCGCTCTCGATGAGCGACCGCCTGGCGGTGTTCAACGACGGGCGGATCGAGCAGGTCGGCACGCCGGCGCAGGTGTACGAGCACCCCGCCAACGAGTTCGTGGCCGGCTTCGTCGGCGTCTCCAACGTGATCGAGCGGGACGGGCGGCGCTTCACCATCCGCCCGGAGAAGGTGCGGATCATCGAGGGCGATGCGCCCGCCGACGGCCTGCACGTGGAGGAGGGCACCGTCCAGGACGTCAGCTACGTGGGCCAGGCCACGCGCTACGTCGTCGCCCTCGAGGCCGGCGGGGACCTCATCGTCACCCGCCAGAACCTGGAGACCTCCCACGACGAGGCGCGCATGCTCAGCGGCCGGCGCATCCGCGTGGGGTGGCGCAGCGAGCAGACCTTCACGATGGACCCAGCAGTCAAGCACCCTGAGGAGGGGCAATGAAACGCATCATTCCCGCGGCGATCGCCGCGCTCGCGCTGGCGGTCGCCGTCGGCGCCTGCGGCGACAGCGGCAGTTCCGGCAGTTCCACCAACAGCGCCGGTGAGTTCACCGTGCCCAAGCTCCCGGTCAAGACGTCGATCGGCAAGGGCGAGGGCGAGCTCAACATGGTCGTATGGGCCGGGTACGCCGAGGACGGCTCGACCGATCCGAAGGTCAACTGGGTCACCCCGTTCGAGGAGAAGACCGGCTGCAAGGTCAACGCCAAGACGGCCGGCACCTCCGACGAGATGGTCACGCTCATGCGGACCGGCCAGTACGACGGTGTGTCGGCCTCCGGCAACGCGTCCGTGAAGCTGATCGCCGGCGGTGACGTCGTGCCGATCGATCCGAAGATCCTCACCAACTGGGCCGACATCGACCCGTCGCTGAAGAACCAGCCCTACAACTCCGTCAACGGGCAGATGTACGGCGCCCCGCACGGGTACGGCGCGAACCTGCTGCTGTGGCGCACCGACAAGGTCAAGCCGGCGCCCGACAGCTGGGGCGTGGCGTTCGACAAGAACAGCCCGTACAAGGGCAAGGTCACGGCGTACGACGACCCGATCTACATCGCCGACGCGGCGCTGTACCTGTCCAAGACGCAGCCCAAGCTGGGGATCACCAACCCCTATGAGCTGACGCCGGAGCAGTTCGCGGCCGCGGTCGCCCTGCTCAAGCAGCAGCGCACGATCATCGGGCAGTACTGGTCCGACTACACCAAGATGCAGGCGGCCGTCACCCAGGGCGACACCGTCCTGGGCACCACGTGGCAGGTGATCGCCAACCTGCTGGAGGCCGACAAGGTGCCGATCAAGACGATCCTGCCCAAGGAGGGCTCGACCGGCTGGTCCGACACCTGGATGCTGTCGTCCAAGGCCAAGCACCCCAACTGCATGGCCGAGTGGATGAACTGGATCGAGTCCCCGTCCGTCAACGCGCAGGTCGCGGAGTGGTTCGGCGAGGCGCCGGCCAACCTCAAGGCGTGCAAGAAGACGGCCGACCCCGGCCACTGCGACACGTTCCACGCCGGTGACACGGCGTACTACGACCAGGTGAAGTTCTGGGCCACGCCGACGAAGAACTGCCGCGACAGCCGCGGCGACAAGTGCGTGGACTACAGCAAGTGGGTCCAAGCCTGGACGGACATCAAGGGCTAGCGCGCCCCGATGTCCGTCGCCACGGCGACACCCCCCGGCACGGAGCCCCCGGCGCGGCGACCCAGTCGCCGCGCCGGGGCGTTCCTGCGCCGCAAGGGCGCGCGCGTCACGACGCTGCTCGCCCTGCCCGTCGGGTGGCTCGGGGTCGTCTACCTCGGGTCGCTCGTCGTGCTGCTCGTCGCCGCGTTCTGGACGCTGGACGAGTTCAGCGGACAGATCGTCCAGGGCTTCTCGCTGGAGAACTTCCAGACGATCATCGACGAGCCCGTGTATCGGCGCATCGTCTGGCGCACCGTGTCGATCGCGGCGCTGGTGACGATCACCGACATCATCCTGGCCTTCCCGATCGCCTTCTACATGGCCCGGGTCGCGCGCGGCCACGCCAAGGCGCTGCTCGTCGTCGCGGTGCTCATGCCGCTGTGGGCCAGCTACCTCGTCAAGGTCTACGCGTGGCGCACGATGTTCGCCAACGACGGCATCCTCAACTGGATGCTCGGGCCGCTCGGCCTCGACGTCCCCGCCTCCGGGTACGTGCGGGTGTGGATCGTCATGTCCTACCTGTGGCTGCCGTACATGATCATGCCGCTCTACGCGGGGCTGGAGCGGATCCCGAACTCGCTGCTGGAGGCCTCCGGCGACCTCGGCGCACGCCCGTGGCGCACCTTCCGCTCCGTCGTCGTGCCGCTGGCCAAGCCGGCCATCGTCGCCGGCTCGATCTTCACCTTCTCGCTCACGCTGGGCGACTACATCACCCCGCAGCTCGTCTCCAGCACGCAGTTCATCGGCAACGTCGTCTACGCCAACGTCGGCATCGCCAACAACCTGCCGTTCGCGGCCGCCTTCGCCACCGTGCCCGTGGTGATCATGATGATCTACCTCCTCATCGCCCGGCGCCTGGGCGCCTTCGAGGCCCTCTGATGCCCGTCTCCGGCGGCACGAAATGGCTCCTGCGGCTCGGGTCGTCGCTGACCCTCGTCTTCCTCTACTTCCCCCTGCTGGTGGTGGCGATCTACGCGTTCAACACCACGCGCGTGCAGACCTGGCCGCCCAAGGGCTTCACCCTGAAGTGGTTCGACAAGGCCTTCCACAACACCGGGGTGGCCGACGCGCTCCTCACGAGCATCAAGGTCGGGCTGGGCGCCACCGCGATCGCGATCGTCCTGGGCTCGCTGGCCGCCTACGCGATCGCCCGCTACGACTTCTTCGGCAAGAACTCGATCTCGTTCCTCGTCATCCTGCCGATCGCCCTGCCGGGCATCGTGACCGGCATGGCGCTGAACGCGACGTTCACCCAGGTGCTGCACAAGGAGCTGGCCATCTGGACGGTGATCGTCGCCCACGCCACGTTCTGCATCGTGATGGTGTTCAACAACGTGGTGGCCCGGCTGCGGCGCACGTCCCCGTCGCTGGAGGAGGCCGCGGGCGACCTGGGGGCGGGGCCGATGCGCGCGTTCCGCGACATCACGTTCCCGCAGCTGCGCTCGGCCCTGATCGCCGGCGCGCTGCTGGCCTTCGCCCTGAGCTTCGACGAGGTGATCGTCACGACGTTCACGATCGGCGGCAGCGAGGAGACCCTGCCGATCTGGATCCTCAACAACCTCTCGCGGCCGCGCAACCTGCCGGTCGTCAACGTGGTGGCGGTCCTCGTCCTCGTCCTGTCGATCATCCCCGTGTACATCGCCCAGCGGCTCTCCACCGACCCGCTGATGGCCGTCGGCACGGTCAAGGACACCCCGCCCGAGCCGGGCAACTAGGCCCGGCCGGGCAGTACTTTCCCCGGCCCGCGAGCGCGGGGTCCGTGCGGATGGCGCGCCGGCACCCGGCGCCTAGGCTCAGGATGTGAGCCGACCTCCCAGACCAAAGCTTGGCGACCGCATTGCCAGGTCTTTACGTGACGCGCGCGAGCATGGATCGCCCATGCGCTCCCGCACGCCCTTCATCGCGCTCGCCGCCGCCTCGTGCGCCTGCGTCGCCGCCGCCCTGGCCGTCGCGGGCTGCGGGGGAGAGGCCGGCCGTGCTCCGGAGACGGCCACCGTCATCACCGTGATGGGGTCCCCGACCGTGCCGCTGCCCCAGCACACCGCGCGCATCACCGACCCGGCCCGCGCGGCCTACGTCAAGGCGGTCGACGCCGTGTGCCGCACCCGCAACCCCGAGCGCGACAAGGACGTCAAGGAGGCCGCCGACGCCTCCGACGAGCAGGACGCCGTGGCCGCCTACGACCGCAGCATCACGACCGCCGACGAGCAGCTGAAGGAGATCGAGGCCGTCACGCCTCCGGCCCACGATGCCGATCTCATCACCACCAACGTGATCGACCGGCTCAAGCAGCGCATCGTGCTGCGCAAGCAGCTCAGCAAGGCGCTCGCCGACGACGATGCCGCCGCCGCGAGCCGCGACCGGGCCGAGCTGGACGCCCTGACCATCGCGCTGCAGAGCTTCGCTCGCGGCTACGGCTTCTCCGACTGCGGGTCCAAATGAGCTCCCAACCGACCGGCGCACCCACCCCGAAGCCCGCGGCGCCCCGCCCGTGGCCGCGGCGTAAGGGCCCCAGTCCCCTGATCGTGATCACGGGCACCCTCGGGCTGTTCCTCGTCGTGCTCACGCTCCTGGCCTTCCAGGTGCGGGCCGGCAAGGACCCCTCCCTGAGCGCCTCGCCCACCGCCTCCTCCACGTCCGCCTCGTCGGGGACGTCGTCCGCCACGGCCGCGACGAAGAGCGCCACCAAGAACGCCGTGACGAAGAGCTCGTGAGCACCCCGTCCTCCACCGTCACCGCACGCGACCCGTGGCGCCCCACCGGCGGCGAGATCATCTCCGCGATCGTGGTGCTCCTGGCCCTCGCGGCGCTGGCGGCGTTCTCCCTGTGGGGGCTGAACCCGTCCTCGACCAGCTCGTCCTCCTCGTCCGCGACGCCGGCGGCCACCACAGCCGCCCCGGCGGGAGAGAGCGAGGACGGCGGTGACTGATCCCTCCCAGTACGTGTTCTGGCTGGCCTCGCGGTCGGCCGGGATCGTCGCGTTCATCCTCGTCGCCACCTCGGTGGTGCTCGGCCTGTTCATGGCCGGCAACATGGGCACGCGCAAGGGCTACAAGCGCACCATGGTCAAGCTCCACGAGCAGCTCGCGCTCGCGGCCCTGATCGCGATCCCGCTCCACGGGCTGTTGCTGCTCGGCGACAAGTGGCTGAACCCCGGGATCGTCGGCGTGTTCGTCCCCTTCACCATGGACTACCGGCCGGTGTGGACCGGCCTCGGGATCATCGCCGGGTACCTGGCCTTCGGGCTCGGCCTCACCTTCTACCTGCGACGTCGCATCGGCACGCGCCGGTGGCGCTACGCGCACCGCTTCATCGTCCTGGTCTACGTCCTCGGCGTGGCCCATGTCCTCGGCGCCGGCAGCGATGCCGGCGGGGTCTGGATGCGTGGCATCGTCGTCGCCAGCCTCATCCCCATCGCCGTCCTCCTGGTGCTGCGCTACCGGCCGCGCAAGAGCACCGCCACCGCAACGCCGGCACGGGTGTCCCGATGAATCAGGATCGCAACAGCAGCCACATCGTCATCGCCGGCGGCGGCCTCGCCGCCCAGCGGGCCATCGAGACGCTGCGCCGCAACGACCACACCGGCCCCATCACGGTGATCTGCGCCGAGCCGCTGCGCCCCTACGACCGCCCGCCGCTCTCCAAGGGCGTCCTGGCGGGGGAGACCGACGCCGCCGAGCTCACCTTCCGCGCCGACGAGTGGTACCGCGAACGCAACATCGAGCTGCGCCTGGGCCGGCACGCTGTCGGCCTGGAGCCCGTCGACCACCGCCTCGTCCTGGACGACGGCAGCGAGCTGGCCTACGACCGGCTGCTCATCGCCACCGGCTCGGAGGCCCGCCGCTTCGAGCTGCTCGACGGCCGCCCCAACGTCCTGTCCCTGCGCACCGCCGGCGACGCCCGCGAGCTGCGACGCCGCCTGACGCCGGGCGCCCGCCTGGTCATCGTCGGCGCGGGCTTCATCGGCCAGGAGGTCGCGGCGACGGCCCGCAAGCTCGGCGCGCACGTGACGATGCTGGAGGCCATGCCCCAGCCGCTCGTCGGCCTGCTCGGCGAGGACCTCGGCGCGTGGTTTGCCGACCTGCACCGCGCCGAGGGCGTCGACGTGCGCTGCCTCACCACCGCGACGAGCATCGTCGAGGGGCCCGGCCGCCGCGTCGACGCCCTCGTGACCGGCCACGGCGACCAGATCGACTGCGACGTGGTCGTCGTCGGCATCGGCGTCGTGCCCGCCGACGACTGGCTGGCCGGCACCGACCTGGGCCCCGGCGGGATCGAGATCGACGCGGCCGGCCGCACCGCCGTCCCCGATGTCTTCGCCGCCGGCGACGTCGCCCGTCCCTTCGACGAGCGCGTCGGCGCGCGCGTGCGCAGCGAGCACTGGGAGGCCGCGGGCCGCCAGGGCATCGCCGCCGCCAAATCGATGCTCGACCTCGACGTCCCGATGCCCCCGATCGCCAGCTTCTGGAGCGACCAGTACGGCATGCGCATCCAGCAACTCGGCTACCCGCACCTTGCCGACGACCGCCACGAGGACGGCGACCGTGAGGCCCGCGACTTCAGCGTCACGTGGACCCGCGACGGCGCGCCCGTCGGCGGGCTGCTGGTGGGCCGCCCCCGTGCCCTGCCCGCCCTGCGCAAGGCCGTGGAAGCAACCTTCGACCAATCACGACTGGAGACCCCGATCTCATGACCCTCATCCCGCACATCGACGAATCCGCCTGCGCCGCCCACGGCGACTGCGTGGACGTCGCCCCGCAGGTGTTCCGCCTCGACGACATCGCCGAGGTCATCGGCACCGGGCCGGACGACCTGCTGATGGAGGCCGCCAAGGCCTGCCCGTCGGTCGCGATCATCCTCGTCGACCAGGACTCGGGCGCCCAGGTCTACCCCTAGGACGCGCCTCAGCGCGCGATGCGCACCGCGCGCGAGGAGCGGGTGACGAAGTTGCCGCCGGCGTTGAAGCCGTTGGCGCCGCACACCAGCCGCTTGCCGCGGTCTGTGTCCCTGACCCGGTAGCGGCTGCCCCGAAGCTGGCGGCTGCCCATGACCTGGCCGGTGGTGCTGACCGACGACATGTCCCACACCGTCTGCGTGGGCCGGTCCTGCCAGCGCACCTCGCAGCGCAGGACCGAGCCGACGCGCCGGCTGCCGCGCAGCACCGGGCGGTGGGTCGTGTACGGCGTCCACACCGGCCGGCCGGTCAGCGCGAACGTCCGTCCGCGGACGGCGTCCCCGTAGACGTCGCCGTGGGCGGACCCGCACTCCTCGCCGCCGCTGACGGTGCCCAGGTCGAAGGTGACTCCGTCCTTGACGGCCAGCAGCGGCCCGCCGCTGTCGCCGTAGCAGGTGGACACGAACGTGCCGGGCGCATCCGGGTCGGCCGGCGCCCGCGGATCCACCGTGCACAGCGACCAGCCCTGCTGGAAGGCGGAGCCGATCACCCCACCGCAGCGGGCGTCGGGAGCGATGGCCCCGGACCCCGACCGGAAGATGAGGTCGCGCGGGGACTGGTCGTAGACCGGCACGCCGCGGCCGATGATCGTCACCTCCTGCCCCGGGGTGGTGAGCCGGTCGGCGGCGGTGGCCAGCGGGACGGGTGCGACGTCCGTCACCGGCCGGTCGAGCTGCAGCACCATGAGATCGGCGGGGCCAAGGCCGAAGCCCCCGCCGGGGCCCTCCTCCCAGTCGACGTACACCGGGTGCTTGGCGCTGCGGACGATGCGGCGCAGCTCCTCCCCCGGGCCGACGCGGACGGTCCGGGCGAGGGCGACGACGACGTCGCAGTGGGCGGCAGTGAGCACGCGGTCGGGCGCGATGAGCGCGCCCCCGCAGTGCGTGCCGCCGCCGACCTGGGCGTAGAACGGGTAGTCGGCGAGCGCGGCGGGGCTCCCGCCGACGATCGCCCCGGCCGTGGACGGGAAGGCGCCCGCGGTCAGCGCCGCGACGATCAGCAGGTGCCGGAGCGCAAGGGGCATCCGAGAGAACCTACGCGAGGAGGCGCCCCGCGTCGCCGGCGCTACGCCGCGACGGCGAGCCCGGCGCTGAGGCGCTCGAGGCCGTCGACCAGCTCGCGGAAGCCGCCGAAGACGCCGAGCAGCTCCTGGCCGCAGGTGACGAAGACCTGCTCGGTGGCGGGCACCCACGTGACGAGCACCCGCAGGTGGTCGCGTTCCAGCTCCACGCGCAGGATGTCGCCGTGCAGGCGGGTGACGTCGCTGTCGGTCACCGAGAACCCCTGGTGCACGCGCAGGTACTCCAGCGGCCACATGACGCGCGGATCGATCCGCGGGTCCTCCTCGGCCGGGTCGGTGCTGGTGGGCAGGAGGAAGTCGAGATTCATGACTCCTTCAACGGTAGGCCGATCCTCCCGGGACGCGGGTGCGACCGGGCACACACCCCGGGTCGGCGCCCGGGCGCTCAGATCCCGGTCGGGCCGAACCGCTCGGCGTGGATGCGCGCGGGGTCGTGGCCCGCGTCGACGAGGAGGTCGCTGACCCCCTCCACGAACGGGGTCGGGCCGCACACGAAGGTCAGCGGCCGGGCGGCCGGGGCGGGCGCCACCGCCGCCAGCATCGGGGCGTCCACCCGCCGGGAGAAGCCCGCCCAGCGGGCGGGCGGCTCCCGCGTGTACGTCCAGTCGACCCGCAGGCCCGGCCCGCCGGCCAGGCGCGCGAGCTCGTCGGCGTAGAGGCCCAGGCGGGGGCTGCGGCTGGAGACGAGCAGGCTCGCCGGCACGTCGCTGCCCTGCGCGTGGCGGTGGCGCAGCATCGCCATCAGCGGCACGAGCCCGGAGCCCCCGGCCACCAGCAGCAGCGGGCCGCCGTCGCGCACCGTCCAGGTGAACGGGCGCCCGATCGGGCCGCGCACCTCGAACGCGTCGCCCAC
This sequence comes from uncultured Solirubrobacteraceae bacterium, assembly GCA_964642225.1. Lineage (GTDB taxonomy): Bacteria > Actinomycetota > Thermoleophilia > Solirubrobacterales > Solirubrobacteraceae > JBBQCW01. The sequence continues at coordinate 11,617 of CAZXNX010000019.1, forward strand.
CTGGGCCACGTCCACGAGGTAGGGGGAGACCTCGCCGTCGGCGATGCGCTCCACCGTCAGCGCGACGGTGTGCTCCTCGGGGGCCGAGGCGATCGAGTAGGAGCGCTGGGCCTGATAGCCGTCGGGCGCCGTGAGCCGCACGTCGACGTGCTGGCCGGCGCGGTGGCCGGGCCAGTCGGGCACGTCGAGGATGAGCGTGCGCGCGCGCTCGGACTCGTCCACGATCTCGCGCACGGTCGCGATCCGCCACACGATGGGCGGGAGCTGCGCCGTCAGTCGTTCCAGTACCGCTGCTCCTGCCAGGGGTCGCCGCGGTTGTGGTACCCCGCGTTCTCCCAGAACCCCGGCTCGTCGCGCACGCTCAGGCGCAGCCCCCGCACCCACTTGGCGCTCTTCCAGAAGTACAGGTGCGGGACGAGGAGCCGGACGGGGCCGCCGTGCTCGGGCTCCAGCGCCTCCCCGCCGTACTCGTGCACCACCCACGCCTTGCCGCCGGTGACGTCGTCGAGCGGCAGGTTGGTGGTGTAGCCGCCGTCGCACCATGCGGTGACGAAGCCGGCGTCGGTGTCGACGCCCTCCAGCAGCGTGTCCACGGAGACGCCGGTCCAGGTCGTGTCGAGCTTGGACCACTTCGTCACGCAGTGGATGTCGACGGTGAACGTCTCCTGCTCCAGGGCGCGCAGCTGCGGCCACGTCCACGACCGCGGGGCGTCGAGGGCGCCGTCGATCGAGAACGTCCACGCCGTGAGGTCCACCCGCGGCGTGGGGCCGGCCGACAGGACCGGGAAGCCGCGCTCCAGATACTGGCCGGGCGGGATGCGCCCAGGGTCGGCGTCGTCCTGGCGGCGGCCGAAGAAGCCGCGGGTGATCGGCGTCATCGCGAGCAGACGGTACAGCACCGGAAACGTGTCCTGTACGTTGTGCTGACCTGTGGAGGAGACCGCGACCGCGACGCCGCAACCACCCGAGAACGGGGCCCAGCGCCGTCCCGTGATCCTCGTCGTCGACGACGAGCCGGCGGTGCTGGCGGCCGTCGGGCGCGACCTGCGGCGCCAGTTCGGGGAGCGCTACCGGGTGATGCGCGCCGGCTCCGGGCAGGAGGCGCTGGACCTGCTGCGCGAGCTCCTCACCCGCGGCGACCAGGTCGCGCTGCTCGTGGCCGACCAGCGCATGCCCGGGATGTCGGGCACGGAGTACCTCGTCCAGGCACGCACGATGGTGCCCGACGCCAAGCGCGTGCTCCTCACCGCCTACGCCGACACCGAGGCGGCCATCGCCGCGATCAACGACGTCGCCTTGGACTACTACCTGCTCAAGCCGTGGGACCCGCCCCAGGAGCTCCTGTACCCCGTGGTGGAGGACCTGCTGGTCACGTGGGAGTCCGGCGCGGCCCTGGAGTCCGGCGGGGTGCGGATCATCGGCCACCGCTTCTCCAAGGACTCCCACGACCTGCGCGACTTCCTGGCCCGCAACCGGGTGCCGGGGCGCTGGCTGGACATCGAGCGCGACGGCGAGGCGCGTGAGCTGCTGCAGGTCGCCGGCATCGACGAGGGCGGCCTGCCGGTGGCGCTGCTGGAGGACGGCACCGTGCTGGAGAAGCCGACCGTGCTCGAGCTGGCCCAGCGCCTGGGGGTCGCCGCCCAGCCGATCTCCGACCACTACGACCTGGTCATCGTCGGCGGCGGCCCGGCCGGGCTGGCGGCCGCGGTGTACGGCGCCTCGGAGGGGCTGCGGACGGTGATGATCGAGCGCGAGGCGCCGGGCGGCCAGGCCGGGCAGTCCAGCCGCATCGAGAACTACCTCGGCTTCCCCGCCGGGCTGACCGGCTCGGACCTGGCCCGCCGGGCGACCGACCAGGCCCGGCGGCTGGGGGCCGAGCTGCTCACCGTGCGCGACGCCCTGGCCCTGCGCGCGGAGGGGACGGGCCGCTTCGTCGACCTCTCCGGCGGTGAGACGCTGAGTGCCAACTGCGTGCTGGTGGCCTCCGGGGTCTCCTACCGCAAGCTCGAGGTCCCGGGCTTCGACGACTTCACCGGCGCGGGCATCTACTACGGGGCCGCGATGACCGAGGCGCGCGCCTGCGCCGACCAGCACGTGGTGGTGATCGGCGGGGCCAACTCGGCCGGGCAGGCCGCCGTGTACTTCAGCGGCTGGGCGGCCCGGGTCACCATGATGGTGCGCGGCGACTCCCTGGCGAAGTCGATGTCGCACTACCTCATCGAGCAGCTCGCAGCCCTGCCCAACGTCGAGGTGCGCACCGGCACGCAGCCCGTCGGCGCCGAGGGAGCGGACGGCCACCTGTCGCGGCTGACGAGCCGCGGCCCCGACGGCGCCGAGGTCACCGAGGACGTCGACGCCTGCTTCGTGTTCATCGGCGCCGCGCCGCGCACCGACTGGCTCGACGGCGTCGTCGCCCGCGACGAGCGCGGGTTCATCCTCGCCGGGCTGGACGCCAGGGAGGCCGGCTGGCCGCTGAAGCGCGACCCGTTCCTGCTGGAGACGTCGGTGCCGGGCGTGTTCGTCGCCGGCGACGTGCGGGCCCGCTCGATCAAGCGGGTGGCCAGCGCCGTCGGGGAGGGCTCGATGTCGGTGTCGCTCATCCACGAGTACCTGGCCAGCGCATGACCGCGGCCGCGCCGACCCCCGGGGAGCTGCGCACGCTGGACCTGTTCGACGGCCTCGACGACGCCCAGCTGCGGCAATGGGCCGCCATCGCCGATCCATACACCGTCCAGGCCGGCGAGATCGTCGCGCGCCAGGGCGACGAGGCGCCCGGCCTGACGCTCGTGCTGGAGGGGACGCTGCAGGCGATCCTCGTCACCGACGGCCGCGAGGAGCCGCTCGGCGAGCACGAGGCGCCGACCTGGATCGGGGCGGTGGCGGCGATGACCGGCAGCTCGATCGGGGTCTGCATGAAGGCGCAGACCCCGGCGCGCCTGGCCCTCATCCCGGCCGATGCCTTCGTCGAGCTGGCCATCGCCCACCGGCCGGTGTTCCAGCGGGTCATGGCCACGATCGGGCCGGTGATGGCCCGGGTCACCGCGGTGGAGCAGAACCGCGAGCGGCTCGCCTCGCTTGGCACGATGGCCGCCGGCCTGGCCCACGAGCTCAACAACCCGGCCGCCGCCGCCAAGCGCTCGGCCGAGGAGATCGTGCGCGCGCTCGACACCATCAACCACACCTTCGGGTCGTTCGTGGAATCGGGGGTGGAGCGCGAGCAGGCCGAGCAGCTCGTGCGCCTGCAGCGCATCGCCGTGGCCCACTCCATCGAGCGCGCGCCCCAGTCGGCGCTGGCCGCCGCCGACGCCGAGGACGCGATGATCGACCTCCTGGAGGAGATGGGGGTGCGGGACGCGTGGAGCGTGGCCGAGCCGCTGGCCGCCGCCGGCCTGGACGCGGACTGGCTGGCGCAGGTGCAGGCCAACGCCGGGGTGGCCACGGAGTCGGCGCTGCGCTGGGCGGGGGCGTCGATGACCGCCCGGCACCTGGCCGCCGAGCTGCAGGAGTCGGCCGACCGCATGAGCGCCCTCGTCGGCGCGGTCAAGTCGTACGCGTACATGGACCGCGGCGCGCTGGTGGCGGTCGACGTGCGCGAGGGCCTGGACGCGACCGTGACCATCCTGGGGCACAAGCTCAAGCAGACGGCGATCGAGATCGTGCGCGACTACGACCCCGACCTGCCGCCGGTCACGGTGCGCGGGTCGGAGCTCAACCAGGTCTGGACGAACCTCATCGACAACGCGATCGACGCCCTCGGCGATCAGGGGACGATCACGCTCACCACGCGCCTGGACGGGACCTGCGTGGAGGTCGGCATCGCCGACGACGGGCCCGGCATCCCCGACGACGTGGCGCCGCAGGTCTTCGATCCGTTCTACACGACCAAGGGCGTGGGGGCCGGCACCGGCCTGGGCCTGGACACCGCCCGGCGGATCGTCGAGGAGCGCCACACCGGGACGCTGCGCTTCGACACCGGCCCGCAGGGAACGACGTTCCACGTGCGCCTGCCCCTGGAGGGCACGGCGCGGTGACCCATCCACGACACGGAGGACCGCCCGCATGAGCCCGAGCCGATGCACGCACCTGGACGCGATCGCCGTCACCGAGCTGCCCGCCACCGTCGACGGGTGCGAGGACTGCCTGCGCGAGGGCACGCAGTGGCTGCACCTGCGCCTGTGCCTGAGCTGCGGGCACGTCGGCTGCTGCGACGACTCGCCGCAGCGCCACGCCTCGGCCCATCACGCCGCCACCGGCCACCCGATCATCCGCTCGCTGGAGCCGGGGGAGGAGTGGTCGTGGTGCTTCGAGGACGAGGTGGGGATGCTCATCCCCGACGTGCGGGGCCACACCCACATCCCGCCCTCACCGCTGCTGTAGGCCTGCGCGCAGGACCACCTCGAGCGTGAAGCGCAGGTCGGGGTCGTCCAGGCCCGCCCCGAACAGCTCGCGGAGCCGGGCCAGGCGGTAGCGCACGGTCTGGGCGTGGACGTGGAGCGCCTGCGCCGCCGCGGTCGCGTTGCGGTCGTGGCGCAGCCAGGCCAGCAGCGTGTCGGCGAGCCGGGCGCGGGAGATGGCGGACTCGCCGTCCAGCGGCGCCAGCACATCGCCCGCGAGCTCGGACAGGAGGTCGGGGTCGCCGTGCAGGAGCAGGTCGATCCGGTGCTCGTCGGCGCGCAGCGGGCCGGGCGCGCCGCGCGGTTCGGCGGCCCGGGACTGGGCCAGGGCCAGGGCCGAGACGGCGCGGCGGTGCGAGCGGGCCGCCCCGGTGCGG
>CAZXNX010000020.1:0-15956 GCA_964642225.1 uncultured Solirubrobacteraceae bacterium
GCCGTGCGGGCCGTGGCCCTCGTGGCGGCCGGGGCCGCAGTGCCGGTGGCCGCGGTGGCCGGGGCCTCCGCGACGGCGGCCGCGCGGGCCGTCACCGGCGAGGAAGCGGGCATACCAGGCGTAGAACTCGGGCACGCGCCCCTCGGGGACGTCGACCGTGATGGGCCGATCCTGCGTGGTGGGGGTGGGGGTTTGGGTCTCCATGATGGACCTCCTTGGTTGCTTGCGGATACCAGTATTACATAAGTAAATACTTCCTGTCAAGGAGGCCGGGACATGCGCCGGCGCGGCCGTTCTGGCCCGGATTCCCGTCGCGCGTCAACGTGCCCACACAAATTGAGACTGGACGCGAGGCCCGACACTGGTAGCCTTGGCGCCTTCAGGCCGGGCACTTCGCCCGGCAAAGTAGTGCCAGCGCCGTAGTGGTCGCCCGTTCATGAGCACCTCCGCGATCGTCAGCACACAGCGCCGTGGAGGAAAAACATGGCTACAGGAACAGTGAAGTGGTTCAGCGACGAGAAGGGCTTCGGCTTCATCACGCCCGATGAGGGTGGCAAGGATCTCTTCGTCCATCACACCGGGATCATCGGCGACGGCTACCGCAGCCTCGCCGAGGGCTCGAAGGTCTCCTACGACGCCGAGTCCGGCGACAAGGGCCCCAAGGCCGTCAACGTCCAGAGCATCTAGACCGCACGTCCCGCACCGCGGGACGGACGTCTGAGCTTTCGCCGAAGCCCGCTCATCGAGCGGGCTTCGGTCGTTCTGGGGCCGTTTCCCTAGTTGACCGAGGGGTCCGGCGGCATGGTCGACAGCAGGGCGTACTCGTCGCCCTTGCGCTTGAGCACCGTCGACCACAGCGAGGTGACGTCCTCGGCGAAGGCGTCGTCGACCGCCGCCGGCTCGAGGATCCACGCCTCCTCGTCGATCTCGCCGTCGAGCTGCCCGGGCCCCCAGCCCGCGTACCCGGCGTAGACCCGGGCCCGCCGCAGTCGCGTGGCGAGATCGGCCTCGTCGGCGTCGGCGGGGACGAAGCCCAGTCCGCCCATGACGGGCGCGGCGGCCTCGCTCGGGTCCTCGAACTCGGCCAGGACGATGACCGCCTCCTCGCCGACCGGCCCTCCGACGTACACCAGGTCGGTGGCGTCGACGAGCAGCCCCAGCTCAGGGGCGATCTCCTCGACCGGCGTCTGCGCCGGCCGATTGAGGATCAGGCCCATCGCTCCGTCGGCGGTGTGCTCGGTGACGAGCACGACCGTCCGGTGGAAGTTGGGGTCCTCCAGCGCCGGGGAGGCGATGAGCAGCTGACCACGCAGGGAGTCCATGTCCGGACACATTCTGCCCACTCCGGGGACGGAGCAGCGCGATCATGGTCAGGCCGCCGCCCGCGGCGCACAGCGCGGCGAACCAGAACGCGGCGGGATACCCGCCCGACAGGGCCACGGCCAGCCCGGCCAGCGGCGCGCCCAGGCCGACGCCGATGTCGAAGAAGGCGGTCACCGCGCCGAGCGCCGCGCCACGCTGGTCGTCGGGGGTGCGCGACAGCGCGATGAGCGCCAGCGAGGGGAACAGCAGCGAGAACGAGGCGCCCATGATCGCGGCGCCCGCCAGCGCCACCGGCAGGGAGGAGGCCAGGGCCAGGGTCCCCAGCCCGATCGCCTCGGCCCCGCCGGCCACGAGGGTCATCCGCACCGGCCCGAGCCGGTCGGGGAGGGAGCCGAGCACCACGCGCCCGAACACCACGGAGGCGGCGAAGGCGGTGAACACGGCGGTGCCCTGGGGCACCCCCTCGGCGGCCATGTGCAGGACGATGAAGCCGGCCACCGTGCCGTAGCCGACGTTGACGAGGCTCAGCGAGATGCCGGGGAGGATCACGCCGCGCGGCACGAACGGGGTGCGGACCGCGGGCTCCTCGGGCGTGACGGCGACGGGGACGTGGTGGTCGGGCACCCGCGAGGCGATCGCCGCCCCCACCAGCGGCAGCAGCGCGCTGACCACGAACACCGCGTCGTACCCGGCCAGGTGCTTGACCCACTCGCCCAGGAGGGGGCCGACGGTGAGGCCGCCCCACACGGCCAGGCCGAACAGGCCGATCACACGGCCACGGCGCTCCGGCGGCGCGAGGTCGACGATCCAGGTGGCGCCCGCGGTGAACACCCAGCCGTCGCCGATGCCCAGGATCAGGCGGGCGAAGACCAGGCCGCCCACGCCGAGGGGCAGCAGGTAGAGCAGCCCGGCCGCGGAGGCGATGAGCATCCCCAGCACCACCACACGCCGGCGGCCCGAGCGGTCGGCCATCCGCCCGCCGATCGGCCGGCCGATCACCGCCGTGAAGGCGAAGGCGCCCACCACGATCCCCACCGCCACATCGCCGGCCCCGATCGGGCCCTTCACGTACTGGGGGAGGATCGGCAGGACGGTGCCGATGGCGATGAAGCAGCAGATGACCGCCGAGAACACCCCCGCGAAGGCCGTGCGCCGGGGGTGCTCGCCGACGCTGGTGCGCAGGCGGCGCAGTGGGGCGTTGGCCTCCATCGACCGAGTGTACGAACGCCGCCCCGCAGGGGGCGACCGAGTGGAACAAGCGCGCGAGGGCCTCCACCCGCGACAATGGACGCAATGCCCGAACCGGTCATCGTGCGCGAGCCTGCCGTCTACCGCCCGCAGCCCCCCTTCTACGACGAGGTCTTCGCCCCGGGCGGTGTGCCCCGCGACTTCACCGCGGCGCTGGCCCACGAGCTCGCCCGCCTGGGCCCGGAGCAGCTCGCCGCCGCGGGCCGCCGCCGCGACGCGATCTTCATGCAGCAGGGCATCACCTTCGACGCCACCGGCGAGGACGGCCCGGTCAAGGACCGCCCGTTCCCGCTGGACCTCGTGCCGCGCATCATCCCCGCCCGCGAGTGGGACCACATCAAGCGCGGGCTGGCCCAGCGCATCCGTGCGCTGAACGCCTTCGTCGACGACATCTACCACGGCCGCGAGATCGTCCGCGAGGGCATCGTGCCGTGGAAGCTCGTGGTCAGCCGCTCGCACTTCGCGCGCGCCGTGCACGGCATCCGCCCGCCCGGCGGCGTCTACACGCACGTGGCCGGCTGCGACCTGGTGCGCGACGGCGACGGCTCCTGGAAGGTGCTGGAGGACAACGTCCGCACCCCCTCGGGGATCTCCTACGTGCTGGAGAACCGGGTGGCGATGACCCGGCTGCTGCCCCAGCTCTTCCAGCACTACCGCGTGCGGCCGGTCGACCACTACCCCCAGCTCCTGCTCGCCGCCCTCAAGGCCGTCGCCCCGTCCGCCGACCGCGAGGCCGTCGTGGTGGTGTGGACGCCGGGCCCGCTCAACTCGGCCTACTTCGAGCACGCCTTCCTGGCCCGCCAGATGGGCGTGGAGCTCGTCGAGGCCAGCGACCTCGTCGTCCGCGACGACGTGCTCTACATGCGCACCACCTCGGGCCTGGCCCGGGTGCACGCGGTCTACCGGCGCCTGGACGACGACTTCGTCGACCCGCTGGAGTTCCGCTCGGACTCCCTGCTGGGCGTGCCCGGCCTCGTGCGCGCCTACCGCGCCGGCACCGTGGCGGTCTCCAACGCGTTCGGGACCGGTGTGGCCGACGACAAGGCGATCTACCACTACGTGCCGGAGATGATCAGCTTCTACCTGGGCGAGGAGCCGATCCTGGACAACGTCACGACCTACCTCCTCACCGACCCGGAGGTGCGCGAGCACGTGCTGGGCCGCCTGCACGAGCTGGTGGTCAAGCCGACCGGCGAGTCCGGCGGCAAGGGCGTCGTCATCGGGCCGAGCACCGGCGAGGAGGAGCTGGCCGGCCTGGCCGAGCTGATCCGCGCCTCGCCCGAGAAGTGGATCGCCCAGGAGGTCGTGCAGCTCTCGACCGTCCCCACCGCCGGGGTCGACGGCATCCTGGCCCCGCGCCACGTGGACCTGCGGCCCTTCGCCGTCTTCGGCGAGACGATCAACATCGTGCCCGGCGGCCTCACCCGCGTGGCCATGGTCGAGGGGTCGATGATCGTCAACTCCTCCCGCGGCGGCGGCTCCAAGGACACCTGGATCCTGGAGGCCGGCGACGGGCCCGAGCCGCCGCCCCGCTCGGCCCCCGAGCTGCCCCCGACCCTCCCGGACCTGCGCTACGGCAGCGGCTGGAGCGGGCAGGAGCAGCAGCAACAGCAAGGTCCCCAGGAAGTGGTCGTCGTCCCCACGCCGCGCGAGGACCTCTAGCCCATGCTCGCCCGGATCGCCCACGAGCTGTTCTGGCTCGGCCGCAACCTCAGCCGCGCCGAGCACACCGCGCGCATGCTCGACGGCGTCTTCCAGATCGACCTGCAGGCCCGCCCCGACGACCCCTCCAGCGTCACGCTGGGCTGGGGCGCGCTGCTGGCCATCATGGGCGCCGGCGACGGCACGCCGGCCCGCCGCGACGACGTGCTGCGCGCGCTGACCATCGACGACACCAACCCCGCCTCGATCATGTCCTGCGTGTCGCGCTCCCGCGAGGGGGCGCGCACCGTGCGCGACGTGATCTCCGCCGAGATGTGGGAGGCGATCAACACCACCCACCTGCGGCTCACGGAGTCGGACCTGGAGGCCCGCCTGCGCTCGGCGCCCTACTCCGTGTACCGCGAGGTCCGCGAGCGCTGCGCCCTGTTCTGGGGCCTGACCAGCCGCACGATGCTCAACGACGAGGCGCGCGCCTTCCTCACCGCGGGCGGCCGCATCGAGGCGGGGGACATGATGCTGCGCATGCTGCGCGTCGCCCTGCCGGGCGTGACCACCGTCGACGCCGAGGACGGCCGCGTGGACGGCCAGGCCCTGGCCCTGCTGCACGCCGTCGGCGCCTTCCAGGCCTTCCGCCGCGCGGTCCCCGCCTCGCCCAACGCGCTCCCGGTCACCCGCTTCCTGCTCTACGAACGCGCGTACCCGGACTCGGTGGCCGCCGCCGTCGACGCGGTCCACGAGGCGCTGGTGATGTCGGACACCAACCCGCGCAACAGCGAGCCGGTGCTGCGCCTGAGCCGCCTCAGCGCCGACCTGGAGTTCCGCCGCCGGGCCAACGACACCGACACCGACCTGCCCGAGCTCTGCGAGATCGTCCAGCGGGAGCTGGCCCTCGCCGAGCAGGACATCGCCGACCGCTACTTCGCCGGCGCCACCTCGGCCCCCGGCGTCGTCACCACCTGAGGCCCGCGACATGCACTTCCAGATCCGCTACCTCACCGACTACCACTACGAGGGCAAGGTCACCGACAACCTCAACGCCCTGCGCGTGCGGCCGGCCACCACCTCCTCCCAGCGCATCGACGACTTCTTGATCCGCCTGGACCCGGAGACGCGCGTGCACCGCCACGAGGACTACTTCGGGACCGAGGTCATCGAGCTGGGCATCGCCGAGCCGCACGACCACCTGACGATCGACGTGCGGGCCCGCGTCGTCACCTCCTCGCCGCTGGAGCCGCCGGACGCGCCGTGGGAGGCGATGAGCTCGCAGGCCTACGCCGAGGCGGGCGGCGAGTTCCTGCTCCCCGTCGGCAACGAGCCGCCGGCCGGGATGCTCGACGAGTTTATCGCCATGTCCCGGGCGCGGACGCCGCTGGCCACCGTGCGCCTGCTGTGCGAGCTGATCCCCGACCACTTCGTCTACAACCCCGGCGTCACCTACGTCGGGTCGACGATCGAGGACCTCCTGCACGAGGGCGGCGGGGTCTGCCAGGACTTCGTCCACCTCGCCCTGGTGCTCCTGCGCGAGCAGGGCATCGCCGCGCGGTACGTCTCCGGCTACCTGTGGGCGGCGCCGGAGGACGGCGGCGACGACTCCCTCGAGGTGGCCACCCACGCCTGGCTGGAGGCGCTGCTGCCCGGAGCCGGCGGCCGCGGCGAGCCCGTCTGGGTGGGCGCGGACCCCACCAACCGCCGTCTGGCGGGGGAGACCCACGTCAAGATCGGCCACGGCCGCACCTACGCCGACGTGCCCCCGATCAAGGGCGTCTACCGGGGTGTGGCCGGCGCCCGGCACGACGCCGCGGTGACCATGACGCGCCTGGATCCCCAGGCCGGCGCGCGGGCGTGACCGTACCGGTGATCGTCGCCGGCCCGTTCGCGCTAGACTCCCCGTTCTGACTCGCCCCGGGCGGGTCGTTTTTTCGCCCGGAGCCGGTTGTTGGTCCTACCTTTTCACGACACGGGGACGCCATCATGGCCCGCGGAGACGTGCGCATTGCAGTGACCCTCGCCTGCGAGGACTGCAAGCGGCGCAATTACCAGACGAACAAGAGCAAGCGGAACGATCCCGAGCGGATCAACTTCAAGAAGTACTGCAAGTGGTGCCGCAAGCACACCAGCCACAAGGAGACCCGCTAGTCGGGTGATCTGACGTGGCCCGGAATCGCAAGCGCAAGCCGCGCAAGGACGCATCGGACGGGGGCTCCCCCGGCGAGCTGCACCGGGCCAACGAGCCCGGGTCGCTGGACCACGCCTCGGGCGCGGCCGATGAGGTCGAGGCCAAGATCGTGGCCGGCGCCGGCGGCGAGGTGGCCTCGGACGAGGCGATCGACGACGTCCAGGGCGTCGAGCACCCCGAGGATCTGACCCCGGAGGAGTTCGCCCGTCTCGAGGACGACGTGGACGCCGCCGAGCTGGAGATCGAGCGTTCCGGCGCGATCGACGAGGACCTGGAGCTCGACCACGCAAGTCGCGCCAAGGCCCATCACGTCGAGGCGCCGGCCGAAGGCGGCCCTCGCTTCATCCGCTTCCTGCGGGCCAGCTGGGCCGAGCTGCGCCGCGTGCAGTGGCCGGACCGTCGTCAGGTCACACAGGCGACCGCGGTCGTCCTGGGCTTCGTCGTGATCGCTGGTGCCTACCTCGGCATCGCGGACTACGTCGCCAAGCAGGTCGTCAACCTCATCATCTAGATCGAGCAGATCAGGAAAGCCTTCCCATGTTTCGCTGGTACGTCGTCAACACCTATTCCGGGCACGAGAACAAGGTCAAGCAGAAGCTCGAGCACCGAGCGCTGACCTTGAACCAGAAGCGCTCGCTGCGTCAGGTCGTCGTTCCCACGGAGTCGATCTCCGAGGTGAAGGACGGGCAGAAGATCTCGGTCGAGAAGCGGACCATGCCCGGCTACGTGCTCGTGAACATGGAGATGAGCGAGGGATCGTGGAAGCTCGTGACGGAGACGCCCGGTGTGACCGGGTTCGTCGGCGCGAGCAACGAGCCGGTCCCGCTCACCCAGCCCGAGGTGGATCGGCTGCTGCACCGCGAGGTCGCGCAGAAGCCCACCACGAAGGCGCAGTTCTCGATCGGAGAGTCCGTCAAGGTCGTCTCCGGTCCCCTCTCGGACTTCTCCGGTGAGATCTCCGAGATCAACCAGGACGCTTCGAAGCTCAAGGTCCTTGTGTCAATCTTCGGCCGTGAGACCCCGGTCGAGGTCGGTTTCGATCAAGTGAAGAAGATTTAGTCATGGCGAAGAAGGTTCTGACCACCATCAAGCTGCAGGCGCTCGGCGGCCAGGCATCCCCGGCTCCGCCGGTGGGTCCTGCGCTCGGCCAGCACGGCATCAACATCATGGAGTTCTGCAAGGCGTTCAACGCCCAGACGCAGAGCGACAGCGGCACGGTCATCCCGGTCGTCATCACGGTCTACGAGGACCGCTCCTTCACGTTCGTCACCAAGACGCCGCCGGCAGCCGTCCTCATCAAGCAGGCCATCAACCTGGACAAGGGGTCGGGTGAGCCGCACCGCAACAAGGTCGGCCAGATCACCGACGCCCAGCTCCGCGAGATCGCCGAGAAGAAACTGCCGGACCTGAACGCGCACGACGTGGACCAGGCCGTCAAGATCATCGCCGGGACCGCACGGTCCATGGGCGTGGAGGTGGTGTGAGCATGGCTCAGCACGGCAAGGCATACACGGCGTCCAAGCAGCAGGTGGACCGCGAGCACGAGTACGAGCCCGCCGAGGCGGTTGCGCTCGTCAAGCGGCTCAAGACGGCCAAGTTCGACGAGTCCGTCGAGATCCACGTCCGCACGGGCCTGAACGTCCGCCACGCGGACGAGCAGCTTCGCGGCACCATCGCGCTGCCGCACGGCCTGGGCAAGGACGTCACGATCGCCGTCTTCGCCCAGGGCGACAAGGCCCGCGAGGCGCAGGAGGCCGGTGCCGACATCGTCGGGGCCGAGGATCTCGCCAAGCGCGTCGAGGAGGGCTTCACCGACTTCGACGTGGCCATCGCCACCCCGGACCTGATGCCGCTCGTCGGCCGTCTGGGCCGGGTCCTGGGACCCTCCGGCAAGATGCCGAACCCCAAGGTCGGCACGGTGACGATGGACGTCGCCAAGGCGGTCGAGGAGGCCAAGGCCGGCAAGGTCGAGTACCGCACCGATCGCACCGCGATCGTGCACCTCGTGATCGGCAAGACGAGCTTCGACGAGGCCGCGCTGCTGGCCAACTACGCCGCGGTCATCGACGAGCTCATCCGGGCCAAGCCGAGCGCCGCCAAGGGCAAGTACCTCAAGACGGTCACCATGACGTCGACGATGGGCCCCGGCGTGAAGGTCGACCCGTCACGCACGCGCGACATCGTCGCGGAGGTCGCGCCCGCCGCGGCGTAACCGGACATAGGGGGCCGCAGACGCGCCCCCGAACACGCACCAGAGACTTTCGGCAGCGGCGCCCCGAGCGCCGTGGAAGACCGGGACAGGAGGCAGATGAACCGAGAAGAAAAAGCTGCGGTGATCGATGAGATCGCCGGCCAGATCACAGAGTCCGAGGCGATCTTCGCCGTGGACTACCGTGGCATCACCGTGACCCAGGTCGCGGAGCTGCGGACCAAGCTGCGTGACGCCGACGCGTCGTTCCGGGTGGTCAAGAACACCCTGACCGAGCGCGCCGCCGGCCAGGCCGACGCGGAGGCCCTCAAGCCCCTGCTCAGCGGCCCGACCGCGCTCACGTTCGTCCGGGGCGATGTCGCCCTGGCCGCCAAGGCCGTTGCCGATTACGGCAAGGCCACCGAGCTGCTCGCCTTCAAGGGCGGCCTGATGAACGGGGAGGCCCTGGAGCCCGCGCAGATCCATGCGCTGGCCAAGCTCCCGTCCCGCCAGGTCCTCTACGGCCAGCTCGTCGGCATCGTCGCCTCGCCGATCACCGGCATGGCACGTGGCCTCAACGCGCTCATCTCGGGCGTGGCCATCGCCCTCGGGCAGGTCGCCGAGAAGAAGGCCTCCGGGGAGATCCCCGCTGGGGACGACCCGGCGCCGGCTGCCGAGGAAGCCGTGGCATCCGACGCCGAAAGCGCGCCGGAGCCCGAGAGCGCCGACACGCCGGAAGCCATTGCGACTTCCGACGCCGAAGACGCCCCCGAGGCCGAAGCCGCAGACACGCCGGAAGTCGCGGCCGAACCTGAGGCATCCGCCGAGGCTGACGCCGACGCTGACAGCAGCACCGATTCCGAAACCGACCAGACGGACGCTTCGGCGTAGCCCGCCGCAGCAAGCCGAAGCGAACCAAGGAGAAAGCATCACATGACCACCACTCAGGAGTGGATCGACGAGCTCAAGGCCATTTCGGTCCTGGAGCTGTCCGAGCGCATCAAGGCCCTCGAAGAGGAGTTCGGCGTGTCGGCGACGGCTGTCGCCGCTGCCGCCCCCGCCGCCGCCGGTGGCGGCGACGCCGGCGGAGCCGAGGAGGAGTCCTCCACGGTCGACGTCGTCCTCACGGGCGCCGGCGACAAGAAGATCCAGGTCATCAAGGTCGTCCGCGCGGCGACCGGCCTGGGCCTCAAGGAGGCCAAGGCCCTCGTCGACGAGGCGCCCAAGCCCATCAAGGAGGGTCTGGAGCGCGACGAGGCCGACAAGCTCAAGGCCGAGCTGGAAGAGGCCGGCGCGAGCGTCGAGCTGAAGTAGTCCCCGCGGGCTCCGTGCCCGCGACCCGCAGGACCGAAGGCCCGCTCTCGAGCGGGCCTTCGTCGTTCTCGGGACGACATCCGGATCGTGGCCGAGGGGTGGCAACGATCCGGATGACGTCGCGTGCCGGCAGCGGAAACAGCGCCAGATCCAGACACCCTGTCAACGAGAAACGCCCGGAGTTCAGACGGACCTCGGCGGAACTTCTGCGGGATTTCCTCAGAGTTTTGACAATGCCTTGACAAAAGGGGTTTGGATCGGAGAGGCTCGACTGGCTTTGGTCTCCTCGCAGAACGGGTCATTGGAAGGGTTGAGGGACCGCAACCGCCAGCGCGTCGTGCACGCGCTGAGCACGCGCGGTCTCGCCTCCCGTGCGGATCTCGCCCGCTACACCGGGCTGAGCCGCACGACGGTGTCGAGCCTCGTCGCCGAGCTCATGGCCTCCGCGCTCGTCGTCGAGCGCACCGACGCCGCCGGCGGGGCCCCGGGCCCGGGCGGTGGCCGCCCGCCCGTGCTGCTGGCGCTGAACCAGTCCGCCGGCGCGGCCGTGGGCCTGGACTTCGGCCACAGCCACATCCGCGTCGCCGTGGCCGACCTGTCGCACACCGTGCTGGCCGAGGACGAGATCCTGTTCGACGTCGACGGCGACGGGCCCGCGGCGGTGGAGCGCGCCGGCGAGTTGGTCGACGCCGCGATCGACGCCGCCGGGATCTCCCGCAGCGCCGTGGTCGGCGTGGGCGTGGCGATGCCCGGTCCGATCCGGCTGAAGTCCCGCATCCTGGGCTCCCCCTCCATCCTGCCGGGGTGGAGCGGCCTGCGCATGGGCGACGTCCTGTCCGAGCGGCTCGGCCTGGAGGTCATGGTCGAGAACGACGCCAACCTCGGCGCGCTGGCCGAGCACTCCTTCGGCGCCGCCCGCGGCGTCGACAACGTCGTCTACATCCGCGCCTACTCCGGCATCGGCGCCGGCCTGATCCTCAACGGCCGCCTCTTCCGCGGCGCCGACGGCACCGCCGGCGAGCTCGGCCACGTCACCATCGACGAGAACGGCCCCGTCTGCCGCTGCGGCAACCGCGGCTGCCTGGAGACGCTCGCCGCCGAGGGCCCGATCCTCGAGCTGCTGCGGCGCACCCACGGCCCCGAGCTGACGATGCACCGCGTCGTCGAGCTGGCCGAGGACGGCGACCAGGCCTGCCGCCGCGTCATCGCCGACGCCGGCCACCACATCGGCGTGGCCGTCGCCAACGTCTGCAACCTCTTCAACCCGAACATGATCGTCGTGGGCGGCACCCTCAGCGGTGCCGGCGACCTTCTCCTCGGGCCGATGCGCGATGCGGTCGACCGCTACG
The DNA here is from genome assembly GCA_964642225.1 of uncultured Solirubrobacteraceae bacterium. Lineage (GTDB taxonomy): Bacteria > Actinomycetota > Thermoleophilia > Solirubrobacterales > Solirubrobacteraceae > JBBQCW01. The sequence continues at coordinate 11,261 of CAZXNX010000020.1, forward strand.
CCATCACCAGTGCCGCCGACGACGTCGAGATCGTCACCGGCGTGCTCGGAGAGCGGGCCGAGGTCCTCGGCGCGCTCGCCCTTGTCTTCGCGGAGGGGGACGGTGCGTTGCCCCTCCGAGTCGCGGCCGGGAGTCCCGTATGACACCCGACCGTTCATCCCGTCCCGCTCGTCCAGCTTCGGGTCGGCAGTCCGCACCCCCATCACCCCAAATCCGGGCGGTACGCCGCCCGAGGAGGAGAGGCATGTCCACGTTCCGCAGGCTGCGTCCCGCAGTCCTTCTCGCCGCCGTCCTGGCTCTGGCGGCGTTCGTCGCCACCGGCTGTGGCGACGACAACAAGAGCTCGAGCACCAGCTCGAGCACCACGACCGCTTCGGGTGGCGGCAAGGCCGGCAAGGTCGCCGTCCTGCTCCCCGATTCCAAGTCGTCGGTCCGCTGGGAGACCCAGGACCGCAAGTACCTCGGTGAGGCCTTCAAGAAGGCCGGCGTCGATGCCACCATCGTCAACGCCGAGGGCGACAAGCAGGCCCAGATCACCCAGGCCGAGCAGGCGATCACGAACGGCGCCAAGGTGCTGCTCCTCGTCGACCTCGACCCGGGCTCCGGCGCCGCGATCATCAAGAAGGCCCACGCGGCCGGCGTGAAGGTCATCGACTACGACCGGCTCACGCTGGGCGGCGGCGCTGACTACTACGTCTCGTTCGACAACTCCAAGGTCGGCAAGCTGCAGGGCGACGGTCTGGTCAAGTGCCTGGCCGCCATCAAGGCCACCAAGCCGGTCGTGGCCGAGCTCAACGGCTCGCCGACGGACAACAACGCGACCCTGTTCGCCAAGGGCTACAACGGCGTCCTCGATCCGCTGTACGCGGACGGCACGTACGTGAAGGGCCCGAACCAGTCCGTGCCGGACTGGGACAACCAGAAGGCGCTGACGATCTTCGAGCAGATGCTGCAGAAGACCAACAACAAGATCGACGGCGTCCTGGCGGCCAACGACGGCCTCGCGAACTCCGTCATCTCGGCCCTCAAGGCCCGGAAGCTCAAGCAGCTCCCGGTCACCGGACAGGACGCCACGTCGCAGGGGATCCAGAACATCCTCGCCGGCGATCAGTGCATGACGGTCTACAAGGCCGTCCGCGCCGAGGCCGACGCGGCGAGCGCCCTGGCCATCACCCTGGCCAAGGGGCAGACCCCGACGACCACCGCGACGACGGACAACGAGGGCGAGAAGACCCCGTCGGTCCTCCTCGACCCGGTTGCCGTCACGAAGGAGAACATCAACGACACGGTGATCAAGGACGGCTTCCTGACCACCGACGAGATCTGCACGGGCAAGTACGCCGCCCTGTGCAAGGAGAACGGCATCGGCTGACGCCGGCGCACCGCTGCACCCAGAAATCCGGGGCTCGCCCCGGGTTTCTGGTCAACTTGACGCTCACGGGGGGGACGCACCCGCGTCCCTCCCGGGAGTTTCGTCACCGCATCGAGGAGGAGAGACCGTGTCCGAGCAACCATTGCTCGAATTGCAGGGAGTGTCGAAGACGTTCGGAGCGGTCAACGCGCTCACCAAGGTGGACTTCAAGGTCCGCACCGGTGAGGTCATGGCGCTGGTCGGCGACAACGGTGCGGGCAAGTCCACCCTCATCAAGGGCATCGCCGGCATCCACCCCTTCGACGAGGGCAAGGTGATCTACGACGGCCAGGAGGTCACGGTCCACGGGCCGAAGGACTCCGCCAAGCTCGGCATCGAGGTCGTCTACCAGGACCTCGCCCTCTGCGACAACCTCGACGTCGTCCAGAACATGTACCTGGGCCGCGAGGAGGTCACCAAGCTGCGGCGCCTGGACGAGACGACGATGGAGCGCAAGGCCCGCGAGACGCTCGCCGGCCTGGCCGTGACGACCCTGCAGTCCGTCCGCCAGCCCGTCGCCTCGCTCTCCGGCGGACAGCGCCAGTCGGTGGCGGTCGCCAAGGCCGTCATGTGGAACTCCAAGCTCGTCATCCTCGACGAGCCGACTGCCGCGCTGGGCGTGGCCCAGACCCGGCAGGTGCTCGACCTCGTCAAGCGCCTCGGGCAGAACGGCCTCGCCGTCGTCCTCATCTCGCACAACCTGCATGACATCTTCGAGGTGGCGGACCGCATCACGGTCCTGCGCCTCGGTCAGAACGTCGCCGAGCTCAAGACGAGCGAGACGACCCAACAGCTCGTGGTCGAGCAGATCACGGCCGGCAAGATCAGCACGGTGCCCGGCCAGGCGGAGGCAGCGGTATGAGGTTCCTGCGGAGTCCTTCCCGGACGTACGAAGCGCCCGACGGCGTGGCCGGTGGCCCGATCGAGGATGAGGTGGAGAGCGGCAACAGCCCCGCGGGCACGATGGGCGCCGCCACCGAGCCGAACGAGACGCTCGGCAGCTACTTCCGCGGGCGCATCGACGGCATCAAGGGCGGCGACCTCGGGTCGATCCCGATCGTCGTCGGCATCATCATCATCGCCATCTACTTCCAGGCGCGGAACGAGAACTTCCTCACGTCGGGGAACTTCGTCAACCTCGTCGTCCAGGCCGCGCCGTTCGCGGTCATCGGCATGGGCATCGTGTTCGTCCTGCTCCTCGGCGAGATCGACCTGTCGGTCGGCTTCGTCAGCGGCGTGGGCGGCGTCATCATGGCGCTGCTGCTCATCCCGGACGGCAGCCAGGTCTCGGTGCCCGTGGCGATCGCGGCGGCCATCTCCGCCGGTGTGGTCATCGGCCTCATCCAGGGGCTGCTGTTCGCCAAGGTCGGCATCCCGTCGTTCGTCGTCACCCTGGCCGGCCTGCTGGCCTGGAACGGCGTCGTGCTCCTGCTCATCGGGGCGCGCGGCACCGTCGTCATCCAGGACGAATTCATCAACGGCATCGCCAACAACAGCCTGTCGAAGGTGGCGGGCTGGGTGGTGATCGAGGGAGCCGTGCTCCTGTACGCCCTGCTGCAGTACCTGGCGGTGCGCAGCCGCAAGAAGGCCGGGCTGCCGAACGTGCCGTGGTCGCTGATCCTCCTGCGCATCGCGGGGCTCGCCATCGGCGGCGCCGTCGTCGTCTACGTGCTCAACGAGACGCGCGGCGTGCCCTACGTGGGCGTCCTGGTCATCGTGCTGATGCTCATCGGGACGTACGTCACCGACCGCACCCGGTTCGGCCGGCACGTCTACGCGGTCGGCGGCAACGTCGAGGCCTCGCGTCGTGCCGGCATCGGCATCGACGGGATCCGGATCGCCGTGTTCATGATCTCGGGCGGCATGGCGGCGCTGGGCGGCATCATCCTCGCCTCGCGCCTGAGCTCGGTGGACACCGGCGCCGGCGGCGGCTCGATCCTGCTCTACTCGATCGCCGCGGCGGTGATCGGCGGCACCAGCCTCTTCGGTGGCCGCGGCACCGTGCGCAGCGCCGTGCTGGGCGCGATCGTCATCGCGAGCATCGACAACGGCCTGGGCCTGCTGAACGTGTCGGCGGGGACGAAGTTCGTCGTCACCGGCCTCGTGCTGCTGGCCGCGGTCACCGTCGACTCGCTGTCCCGCAAGGGCCGGGAATCCTCCGGCCGCGCCTGATCCGCATGCCGTCCGCCCGCGCGCCCCGGTGGCGTGCGGTCGGACCGGCGCGGGCCGGGCGGCCCAACCCCGACCCCGCCGCGGGCCGCTGATGGCGGTGCGGTGGGGCATCATCTCGACGGCGCACATCAACGACGTCGTCCTGGCCGGCGCCGCGGCCTCCGACGCGGTCGAGATCGTCGCGGTGGCCGGCCGTGACGGGGAGCGCACCGCCGCCTACGCCCGGGAGAAGGGGATTCCGCGGGCGCTCACCGGCTACGACGCCCTGCTGGCCGACCCCGAGGTCGAGGCGGTCTACATCTCCCTGCCCAACGGCATGCACGTGGACTGGTCGATCCGCGCGCTGCAGGCGGGCAAGCACGTCCTGTGCGAGAAGCCGCTGAGCCGGCGGGTGGCCGACGTGGAGCGGGCCTTCGCCGCCGCCGAGGAGGCCGACCGCTTCCTCATGGAGGCGTTCATGTGGCGCCACCACCCGCAGACGGCCCGGCTGCGCGAGCTGGTCGACGAGCAGGTCGTCGGGCCGGCCCGCCTGGTCCGCGCGACCTTCTCCTTCCCGCTCACCGACCCGGGCAACGTGCGCCTGAGCGGCCCGCTGGAGGGCGGCGCCCTGATGGACGTCGGGTGCTATTGCGTCAGCGGCCTGCGGCTGGTGGCGGGGGAGCCCGAAACGGTCAGCGCCCAGATGAACTTCGCCCCCGACGACGGGTCGGGGATCCCCGTCGACGTGCGCACCGCGGCCGTGATGCGCCACCCCGGCGGCGTGCTGTCGACCTTCGACTGCGCGCTGGACCTCGCCGACCGCGACGAGCTCGAGGTCGTCGGCGAGCACGGCACGCTGCACCTGGACGATCCGTGGCACGCCCACGACGCCCTGATCGAGGTGCGCCGCGACGGCGCGGTGGAGGCCGTCACCGTCCCGCAGGCCGACAGCTACCGGCTGGAGCTGGAGAACCTCAGCGCGGCGATCCGCGGCGAGGCGTCGCCCCTGCTCGGCCGCCAGGACGCCGTGGGCCAGGCCCGCGTCATCGAGGCGCTCTACGCCTCCGCCGCCGCCGGCGGGGCGCCGGTCGCGGTCTAGCTCCCGGGCCCCGATGTGTTGAGGGGGCGCAGCAG
>CAZXNX010000021.1:0-15612 GCA_964642225.1 uncultured Solirubrobacteraceae bacterium
CAGCGGCACGCAGTCGGCCACGGTGGCGAGCGCCACGAGGTCCAGGTCGCGGTCGGCGGCGGCGGGGTCGCGGCCGGCCGCCTCCAGCAGGGCCCGCACGAGCTGATGGGCCACCGCGGCGGCGCACAGGTCCGGGCAGGGGTAGCCGCCCAGGCCGGGGTGCACGATCGGCGCGTCCGGCAGCCTGCCGTCGGCGCGGGGCTGATGGTGGTCGGTGACCACGACGTCCATGCCGGCGGCGCGGGCGTCGGCGACCTCGTCGACCGCGGTGATGCCGCAGTCGACGGTCACCAGCAGCCCGGTGCCGCGGGCGGCCAGGCGCTCCACCGTGGCCGGGCGCAGGCCGTAGCCGTCCTCGGTGCGGCTGGGCAGGAACCAGTCGACCTGGGCGCCGAGCTCACGCAGGGCGCCGACGAGGATCGCCGTGCTCGTCACGCCGTCGCAGTCGTAGTCCCCGTGGACGGTGATCGCGGAGCCGTCGGCCACGTGGCGCAGGATGAGCGCGACGGCGTCGTCCATCCCGGGCATGAGCCGCGGGTCGTGGCGGTCGTCGCACTCCAGGAAGGCGCGGGCGGCCACGGGGTCGCCGAGCCCCCGCCGGGCGAGGATCTGCGCCATCGCGGTGCTGACGCCGAGCTGCTCGCTCAGGGCGACGACCTGCGACCACGAGACCGGCGCGATGTCGAGACGACCGTCCATCCGAGCCAGCGTAGAGGCCGGATCGGACTGCAGTCCGGGGCCCGTGACGGAACCCCGGAAGGAGCGGGAACTACAGGCTCGACTCGGTCAGCGGCTCGTCGTCGGGGCCGCCGCGGGCCACGCCGATGGCGTACATGATCCCGATGCCGATGAGCGCGCCGGGGATGCCCTCGAGCGCCGTGAGCAGGTGCGTCTCGCTCTGCCCCGGGATGCTGAACCCGTTGATGACGAAGCCGAACAGGGCGGAGCCGACCAGCGCGCCGACGAAGGCGCCGACGATGCCGCCCCACTCACGGTCGGGCAGGAACACGGTGAAGTGCCACACGGCCAAGCCCATCATGATCCACGCGAACATTCCCATGGTCAGCGCTTCCTTCCGTGCTTGCGGTTGCGCGGCGTTCGCTTCTTGGGCTCCGACGGCATGACGGTGTCCTCCGGCGTGGCGTCGGCGGTCGGGTCGGTCTCGGGCGGCGCCTCGACGGGCGTTCCCGCCGGGGTGCCGTGCAGGTCGGCGACCATCTGGTCGAACTCCCGCTTGGAGACCGCGCGCTCGGGATCCTCGGGGGAGGTCAGGCGACTGCGCGGCGCCTTCTCCTTCACCGGGACATCGACCGGGGCGTCCCCGGGGCCGGCGACGGCGAACGGGGGCACGACGCCGCCGTTGGCGGCCGCCACCCGCGCCGCGCGACGGCGGTAGGACGGCTCACGCTCCTTGGAGCTGGTGAGCACCGGGCCGGCGATGAAGATCGACGAGTAGGCGCCCGACAGGATGCCGATCAGCAGGGCGAACGCGAAGTCCTTGAGCGTCTCGCCGCCGAAGAAGAACAGGCACAGGACGGGCAGCGCGGTGACCATCGACGTGGCCAGCGACCGCGTGATGACCTCCGACATCGACCGGTTGTAGATCTGGGAGAAGGCGGCCCGCGGCATGCGCGGGACGTTCTCCCGGATGCGGTCGAAGACGATGATCGTGTCGTACAGCGAGAAGCCCAGGATGGTCAGCAGCGCGGCCACGGTCGCCGTCGTCACCTCGTACCCGGTCAGCGCGTACACCCCCGCCGTGATGAGGAGGTCGTGCATCAGCGCGATGAGCACCGGCACGGCGTACTTCCACTCGAACCGCAGCGCGATGTAGGCGCTGATGACGATCAGCGAGGCGATGATCGCGATGATCGCGCTCGACGCCACCGTCTGGCCGAAGCTCGGGCCGATCGTGTTGACGCTCGCCTTGGCCTGCGACTTGGTGCCGCCCACGATGCCGTACTTCTCGTTGAGCTTCTGCTTGACCGCGTCGCTCTCGGTGCTGCTGAGCGTGCTGGTGGCGATGGAGAAGGCGTTGCTGCCGAACTCCGCGCTGGTCTCCGACTGGATCTTCGCCTGGGCGGCGTCGACCCCGGGGATGCTGGAGATGGCGTCGCGCACGCCCTGCGGCGTGGCGGGCTTGACCAGCGCGACCTTCACCTGGGTGCCCGACTCGAAGTCGATGCCGAAGTTCAGGCCGTTGGCGCCGATGGCCAGCGCGCCGATCGCGAGGATCACGCCCGAAGCGGAGAAGAACCACTTCGAGTAGCCCATGAAGTCGAAGCGGAAGCGGGCGCGCTGCTTGCCCGCGCCCAGGGCGCTCGGGCTGGAGATGAGCCGCGAGGACCCGAGGGTGCCGAGCACCGCCTGGGTCGCGACGACCGCGGTGAACAGCGACGTCATGGTGCCGACGCCGAGGGTGAGCGCGAAGCCCTTGACCCCGGCCGTGGCCAGGATGAAGAGGATGAACGCGACCATGATCGTCACGACGTTGGCGTCGACGATCGCGGCGATGCCCTTCTTGTAGCCCTGGGCGATGCCCGCCTGGACCGATCGCCCGTTGCGGATCTCTTCCTTGACGCGTTCGAAGATGATGATGTTCGCGTCCGCCGCCACGCCGATGGTCAGCACCAGGCCGGCGATGCCGGGCAGGGTCAGCGTGATCGGGATCAGCTTGATCAGCGCGAACAGGTAGATCGAGTAGATGATCAGCGCCATCACCGCGATGACGCCGAGGACGCGGTAGAAGGCGATCAGGAAGAACGCCACCAGCAGGAAGCCCAGGCCGCCGGCCAGGAGGCCCTGGTCGAGCGCCTGCTTGCCGAGGGAGGCGGAGACCTGCGAGTTGGAGATCAGCTCGAGCTTGATCGGCAGGGCGCCGGTCTGCAGCAGGTTGGCCAGGCGCTGGGCCGACTTGATCGTGAAGCCGCCGGAGATCTCCGAGCCGTTGGAGCCGTCGATGCCGTCCGGGTTCTGCTGGAAGTCGATGTACGGCGCGGAGATCAGCTTGTTGTCCAGGACGATCGCGAAGTGCTGGGCGGCCGATTGGGGGTCGGTGCCGGGGACCTGGGACTCCTGACCGCGCGCGGCGATCTCCCGGGTGGTCTTCTGCCAGATCTCCTGGCCCTTGTCGCTGAAGCTGAAGGTGACGTTCGGCGCGCCGCTGGCGCCGACGCCGGAGGAGAACCCCTGCTTGGGGTCGGTGATGTCCTTACCGCTCAGGGCGGGCTTGTCCTGCAGGACGAAGTAGCCGGTGGGGACGTCGCCGTCCTTGGCCGTCTCGGCGCCGACCACGACGGTGCCCTCCGGCACCTTGACGACGCGCGTGTTCGGCGGCTTCTCCTCGTTCTCGAAGCCGGTGTAGAGGCCTTCGGGGGAGTCGTCGGGGCCGGCGATGACCGACTTGGCCGGGTACCCCTTCTTCTTGCCCGTGTTCAGCGTGACCGTCGTCGCCTTGTCGGTGACGAGGTAGTACGAGCCGCTGGTGGTCGCCGTCGGGCTGGGCCGCGCGGGCTGCTTGGAGGCGCGGATGACCGCGTCGTAGTACGGGATCGCCCCCGCGCTGCCGGCCTGCGGGCCGCCGGTGACCGCCGCGTTGGTCGGGTCGGGCTTGCCGTCCGGGCCGATGACGTTCGGTTCCCAGTCGTAGAAGTACATCTGCGCGACGGTGCCGACCTGCTTCTCGGCCTCCGTGGCGTTCTGGACGGCCGGGAGGTTGACGATGATCTGGTCGGCGCCCGACCGCAGGATCTCCGGCTCGGCGACGCCGAGCTGGTCGACGCGGTCGCGCATGATCTCGATCGCCTGGTCGACGGACTCGCCCGTGACCTTCGTGTCCTTGGTCGGTTTGGCCTGGTAGACCAGCGACACGCCGCCCTTCAGGTCGAGGCCCAGCCGGGTGGGCTGGGTGGCGATGACCGCCAGCGACGCGGCCAGCAGGCCGGCGACGAGGAGGAGGACGAGATAGTTGCGGCGTTTGTTCTTCATGGGCGAGCGCGCACCCTACTTTGTTGGGGTGAGGACCAGCAGCAGCCCTCCGTCATCGTCGTACGCGGGAAAGAGATCCGCGACGGCGTTGGCGGGCAGGTCACCCTCGGCGTTGACCTCGACCGGCTTGCCCAGGGCGCGAACGCCCCACTCCAGGACGGTGCCCACGGGATCGTCGCCCTCGGAGAACTTCAGCCCGAGGACCTCGGTGACCGACCGGCCCATGACGCGCTCCTCGGTCAGGCCCGTCAGCTCGCGGGAGCCGCGGCCCAGGCCGATGAGGCGGCGCTCCTGGTCGCACACGAAGAACGCGGCGTCCGGGGCGGGGTAGTAGTCGTCGAGGAGCTCGAAGAGGAAGCCGAACCCGCAGGTCGAGCAGCCACGCGCTTCACGGCGGAAGCCCGCGTTGCGGTCGGCCTGCGTCGAACGGGTCCCGCAGCTGGGGCAGATGAAGTGATGGGCCATGGGTCGTCCACAGCGTACGCGAACGGCCTGCGCCGCCGCGTCAGCTGTCCGGGGGAAACAGCGTGTCGTCCACCGGCGGGGTGAGACCCAGGTGCGTGTACGCGCGGCGGGTGGCGACGCGCCCGCGCGGGGTGCGCACGATGAGCCCCTGCTGGAGCAGGTAGGGCTCGTAGACGTCCTCGACGGTGTCGCTCTCCTCCCCCACGCTGACGGCCAGCGTGGAGAGGCCGACGGGCCCGCCGTCGAAGCGCTCGCAGATGGCGCCGAGCAGCTCACGGTCCAGCCGGTCCAGGCCGAGCTCGTCGACCTGCAGCATCCGCAGCGCGGCGTCCGCGACGGCGCCGCCGATCACGCCGTCGCCGTGGACCTCGGCGTAATCACGCACGCGCTTGAGCAGCCGGTTGGCCACGCGCGGCGTGCCGCGGCTGCGCCCCGCGATGGTGTGGGCGCCCTCCTCGTTGAGGGTGCAGCCGAGGATCACCGCGGAGCGGCGCACGATGGCGGCCAGGTCGGTGGTCCCGTAGGACTCCAGGCGGTGCTGGATGCCGAACCGGTCCCGCAGCGGGGTGGTGAGCAGCCCGGCGCGGGTGGTGGCGCCGATGAGCGTGAAGGGCGGCAGGTCCAGCGTGACGACCCGCGCGCCGGCGCCCTGCCCGACGGTGATGGGCAGCGCCCGGTCCTCCATCGCCGGGTAGAACGTCTCCTCCAGCGCCTTGGGCAGCCGGTGGATCTCGTCGACGAAGAACACGCTCCGCGGCTCCAGGGCGGTGAGGAAGGCCGCCACGTCGCCCTTGCGCTCCAGCGCGGGGCCCGCGGTCATCACGAACGGCACGTCGAGCTCGGAGGCGACGATCTGGGCCAGCGACGTCTTGCCCAGGCCGGGCGGGCCGGCCAGCAGGACGTGGTCCAGCGCCTCGCCCCGCGCGGAGGCGGCCGCGACGGACACCGCGAGCTGGTCCTTGAGCGACTCCTGCCCGATGAACTCGTGCAGGGTGCGGGGGCGGAGCGAGCCGTCGGTCTCCTCCTCCGCGGCCACGGCGACCGGGGCCTGGATCCGCGACACGGAGATGGTGCTGCGGGTGACGTCCTCGGAGCTCATCGCCGGGCGCTCCGCAGGGCGTGGGCCAGCAGCTCCTCGGCGGTGTCCCCGGGGGCGCCGGCCAGCAGCGCCTCGGCCTCGGGCAGGGCGAAGCCGAGCTCGACCAGGCCGTCGCGGGCCAGCATGCGTGGGTCGTCCAGGCGCCCCGCGCTGATCGTCCCGTCCGCTGCCGGCACCTCGACCGTGACGGCGGCGACCTTGTCGCGCAGCTCCACGATGATGCGCTCGGCGGTGCGCTTGCCGATGCCGGGAACCGCCTGGAAGCGGGCGGTGTCCCCCGCGGCCAGGGCGGCCGTGAGGTCGCGCGGCGCGCCGCCGGACAGGACGGCCAGGGCCACCTTGGGGCCGACGGACTGCACACCGATGAGCAGCAGGAAGAGGTCACGCTCCTCCTCGGTGCAGAAGCCGTAGAGCAGCAGCGCGTCGTCGCGGGCGATGAGGTGGCTGTGCAGGGTGACGGGATCGCCGACCGGGCCGACCTGCGCGAGCGTGTGGGAGGAGACGGCCAGGCGGTAGCCGACGCCGGCGGCGCTGACGACGACGTGGTCCGCGCGGCGGGAGGCCACCTCGCCCTGGACGAGAGCGATCATGCGGCGGAGTACGCGCGGGCCAGCGGCGCGTGGTTGGCGTGACAGATGGCGACGGCGAGCGCGTCGGCGGCGTGGTCGGGGGTCGGGGGCGCCTCGAGGTGCAGCAGCGCCTGGACCATGCGCTGCACCTGGTCCTTGGGTGCGCGCCCGGTGCCGCACACGGCCGACTTGACCTGCTGGGGCGTGTAGCCCGCGCAGGGCAGGCCGCGCTGGCCCGCGGCCAGCAGGACGACCCCGCGGGCCTGCCCCACGGCCAGGGCGCTCCCGGAGTTCTGGCCGAAGTACAGCTCCTCGAGCGCGACGGCGGCCGGATCGTGCACGGCGATGAGATCGACCACCGCCTGGTGGATCTGGGTGAGCCGTCGTTCGGGGGTCGCGTCGGGGCGGGTCTCGATGACGCCGCCGTCGATGGCCTCCAGCCGGCCGCTCTGCCGTCGCACCACGCCGTAGCCGGTGTTCGCGAGGCCGGGGTCGATGCCGAGGACGATCATACGTTCGCCATTCTGCGCATCGCCTCGGATGCCTTCCTCGGGTGCCCTATGGTCCTGCCATGGGCGATGAGCGTCACTGGGACGAGATCGGGCTCCTGGACGGCCTGGACGCACCCGGGCGCGCCGCTCGCGTCGCCCTGCTGCAACGCCTGGACGAGTGCGGCGTCGACGAGAGCGAGATGGTGCGCGCTTCGGCGCGCGGGGACCTGCCGCTCGTGCTGGCCGACCGCATCGTCGGCGGCGAGGGCCGGTGGACGGGCCAGGAGCTGGTCGACCGCAGCGGCATCGACCAGGCACTGTTGCGCCGGATCCGCCAGGTCAGCGGGCTTCCCGAGATCGATCTCCAGGAGCGGGTCTACAGCGACGTGGAGCTCGAGAGTTCGCGGCTGGTGCGGGAGTTCCTGGACCTGGGCATCGACCAGGAGGTCGTCGTGCAGGTCTCGCGCGTCATGGGCCGCACGCTGGGCGCGCTGGCCGAGACCACCCGCGACGCGCTGTTCACCGACATCCTGGAGCAGGACCTGTCGGAGCTGGAGCTCGCCGACCGGCTCTGTGAGGTGGCCACCGCGACCGTCCCCCTCTTCAGCGCGGCGCTCAACCAGGTTGCGCGCATCCATCTGCGCAACGCGATGGCCAACGAGCTCGTGACGCACGTCGGCGCCCGCATGCCGGGCACCCGCAACGCCGTGTTCGCCTTCGCCGACCTCGTCGGCTTCACCCGGCTGGGCCAGGAGGTGCTGCCCGAGGAACTCGGCCGCGTGGCCGACCGCTTCGACGAGATGGCCAGCGACATCGTCGTCTCCCCCGTGCGGGTGACCAAGACGCTGGGCGACGGAGTGATGCTCATGGCTCCCGACGCCGCCGCGCTGCTCGTGGCCTCGCTGGACCTCGTGGCGGCGGCCGACGCCGAGGGCGCGTCGTTCCCGCAGGTCCACGTGGGGATCGCCTCGGGGGAGGCGCTCGGCCGCTCGGGAGACTGGTTCGGCGCGCCCGTCAACCTGGCCGCGCGGATCAGCGAGGCGGCGCGGGCCGGGTCCGTCGTGGCCACCCGCGAGGTCCGGGACCTGGCGCCGGAGGCCGTGAAGTGGTCGAGCGCCGGGGCCCGGTCGTTCAAGGGCATCACCGGGAGCGTCGCGCTGTTCCGCGCCCGCCCCCTGGAGATGCCCGCCGGCGGCTAGGCCGAGATCCGCTCCAGGATCGCGCCGTCGATGTCGAAGTTGGCGTGGACCTCGCCGACATCGTCGTTGTCGTCGAGCGCGTCGATGAGCTTCATCAGCTTGCGTGCGCCGTCCTCGTCGAGCTCGACGCGCAGGTTGGGCCGCTGCGTGACGTCGGCCGAGGCGAACTCGATCTCCGCCTCCTCCAGCGCGGCGCGCACCGCCATCAGGTCGCTCGGCTCGGTGATGATCTCGTAGACGTCGTCGTCGCTGATGATGTCCTCGGCGCCAGCGTCGATCGCCACCATCAGGTCGTCCTCGGAGTACCGCGCGGCCTCCACGACGATCACGCCCTTCTTGTCGAAGACGTAGGCCACGGAGCCGGGCTCGCCGAGGGCGCCCCCGTGCTTGCTCAGGATGTGGCGCACGTCGGCGCCGGTGCGGTTGCGATTGTCCGTCAGTGCGTCGATGAGCATCGCCACGCCGCCGGGGCCGTAGCCCTCGTAGACGATGGCCTCGAACGTCGCGGCGTCCGCGCCGGCACCCGTGCCCTTGTCGATCGCCCGCTCGATGTTGTCCTTGGGCATCGAGGCATCGCGTGCCTTCTGGACGGCGAGCGCCAGGGAGGCGTTGCCGTTGACGTCACCGCCGCCTTCGCGCGCCGCGGTCGTGATCGCTCGCGCGAGCTTGGTGAACAGCTTGCCGCGCCGGGAATCGACGATCGCCTTCTTGTGCTTGATCGACGCCCATTTGGAATGTCCGGACATGGGCCGATTGTAGTCGCGCTCAGCGGCCCGGGTGCGCGCGGTGCCATTCGACCGTGCGCGCCAAACCCTCCGGCAGGGCGATCCGCGGCTGCCAGCCGGTCAGCGAGCGCAGCTTGGACGAATCCAGGTACTGCCTGTCGATCTCGCCGTGCGGGACGCCGCTGCCCCGGACGTCGGCGCGCACGCCGGTGCCCGCGGCATCGCAGATCAGCTCGACGACCTCGTCGACGCGGTGCGGCGAGCCGCTGCCGGCGTTGAACGCCTCGCCCGCGGCCGGGTGGGCCGGGTCGCCGGCCTCCAGCAGGTCGGCGATCGCCAGGTACGCGGCCACGGCGTCCTCGACGTGGAGGTAGTCGCGCTCAGGACTGCCGTCCGAGCGCACCACCGGGGCCTCGCCCCGCAGGGCCGACCGGATCGCTCCCGGGATCAGCCGGGACGGGTTGGGGTCCCCGCCGCCGTAGAGGTTCGCCAGCCGGGTGACGGCCACGGGCAGGCCGTAGGTGGGCCAGTAGGAGCGGGCCAGCATGTCGGCCGCAGCCTTGCTGACGTCGTAGGGATGGCGGGCCAGCAGCGGCATGTCCTCGCGGTAGGGCAGCACGGGCTGGCTGCCGTAGGACTTGTCGGACGAGGCCACGATGGTCCGCGCGACGCCGTGCAGACGGCACGCCTCCAGCACCGTCCACGTCCCGCGGATGTTCGTGTCGAACGTGGCGGCCGGCGAGCGGTTGGCCGTCCCCACGATCGCCTGCGCGGCCAGGTGGAACACCGTGTCGACCTCGTACTCCCCGATCACCCGGTCCATGAGCGCGGCGTCGACGATGTCGCCCTGCACGACGTCGCAGGAGTCCTCGAACCCCTCCTCGACGAGCGCCGAGAAGCGCGTGCGGTCGCGGCGCAGCACGACCACGCGGTCACCGCGCTCCAGGAGCCCCCCTACCAGCCAGGTCCCCAGGAGGCCGTAGCCCCCGGTCACCAAGACGTTGCGACTCATACGGTGGCCCCCGCCGTCGTCCAGGGGGCGTGCCCGCGGTTCCACATGTCGTTGAGCATGATCGCGTCCTTGTAGGTGTCCATGCAGTCCCAGAAGCCCTCGTGGCGGTACCCGCGCAGCGTGCCGTTGTCGGCCCAGCGCTGCATCGGGCCGCGCTCGAGCACCTCGTCCGGGCCGATCTGGGCGAGCGCCGCCGGCTCCAGGCACAGGAACCCGCCGTTGATCCAGGCGTCGCTGCGCGGCTTCTCCACGAAGCCCGTCACGCGGTCGCCGTCCAGCTGCGCGACGCCGAAGGGCAGGTCCGGGCGCACCAGCGTGACGGTGGCCGGGGCCCCGTGCGCGTGATGGAAGTCCACGAGGCGGTGCAGGTCGATGTCGGCCAGGCCGTCCGCGTAGGTGACGCAGCTCGTCCCGTCGCCGAGCAGCTCGGCGGCCCGGTGAAGCCGGCCGCCGCTGGCGGTGTCCTCGCCGGTGTCGACGCACCGCACGTCGACGCCGGGCCCCCACTGCGTGGTCCCGGCGAACGCCGCGATGTCCTCGCCGCGGTAGCCGGTCAGGAGCAGGAAGCGGCGAAAGCCCTGGGCGGCGTACAGCCGGATGACGTGCCACAGGATCGGCCGGCCGCCGATTTCCACGAGCGGTTTGGGAAGCGACGGCCCGTCGCCGCGCAGCCGCGTGCCCCGGCCTCCGCAGAGGATGGCGACCGGTATCGACTCGCTCGGCGTCATCGGCCCATTTCTACAGGTTCAGGACACGAGGGCACGCCCAGCGAGCTCCCGGAGCGCCGATCACCGGGTAGATTCCCGCCCGATGCCCATCGACGCCACCATCTTCAAGGCCTACGACATCCGCGGGCTGTACGGCTCGCAGATCGACGGTGACACCGCGGAGCAGATCGGGCGCGCGTTCGTGCGCGTGCTGGCCGCGATGTCGGACAAGCCCGCGGCCGACCTGGGCATCGGCCTGGGCCGCGACATGCGTCTCACCGCGCCCGAGCTGGCGGCCCGCTACCGCGCCGGGATGATCGCCGAGGGCGCCCACGTGATGGACGCCGGGCAGGTCGGCACGGAGATGCTCTATTACCTCGTCGGGTCCCGCGACCTGGACGGCGGCCTCATGTGCACGGCCTCGCACAACCCCAAGGCGTACACGGGAGCCAAGCTCGTGCGCCGCGGCGCGCTGGCGCTCAGCGGCGAGGAGGGCATCAACGACATCCGCGACCTCATCGAGGCCGGCCTCGGCGACGCCCCCGGTGGCGGGTCGGCCGAGGATGTCGACGTGGCCGCGGGGTTCCGCGACAAGGTCAAGGAGTTCATCGACGTCCGCAAGGTCAAGCCCCTGAAGGTCGTCGTGGACGGCGGCAACGGCATGGCCGGCCCGATGGTCGGGCCGATCCTCGAGGAGCTGGACCTCGACCTCATCACCTCGTACTGGAAGCCGAACGGCAACTTCCCCGACCACGAGCCCAACCCGCTGCTCCCCGAGAACCGCGAGTTCATCATCAAGAAGGTCAAGGCCGAAGGCGCCGACCTGGGCATCGCCTGGGACGGCGACGCCGACCGCTGCTTCTTCATCGACGACACCGGGCGCTTCATCGACGGCGACTTCATGACCGCCCTGCTCGCCGAGTCGCTGCTGGGCAAGGCGTCCCAGCCGGAGACGATCCTGTACGACGCTCGCGCCAGCCGCGCGGTCGCCGACACCGTCGAGGCCGCCGGCGGCAAGGCGGAGATCAACCGCGTCGGCCACGCGTTCTTCAAGGGCCGCATGCGGCGCGAGGGCTCGATGTTCGGCGGCGAGGTCTCGGGCCACTACTACTTCCGCGACTTCTACTGCGCCGACAGCGGCACCATCCCCGCGCTGCTGATGCTCGAGCTGATCTCCGAGCGCGGCGTGAAGCTCAGCGAACTTCTGGAGCCTTACCGCTCCACGTACTTCATCTCGGGGGAGATCAACTCCGAGGTCGACGACGCGCCGGCCAAGATCGCCGAGATCGAGGCGACGTACGCGGACGGGACCATCACCCACGTGGACGGCGTCTCCGTCGACTACGACGACTGGCACTTCAACGTGCGCTCCTCCAACACCGAGCCACTGCTGCGCCTGTGCCTGGAGTCGCTGGTCTCGCAGGAGGACATGGAGCGCCGCCGCGACGAGGTGCTGGCGCTGATCCGGGCCTGATGGCGATGTCCGACGGGCTCGCCACGGCCGCGGCCGCCGGCATCCACTGCATGCCGATCCCGACGCCCTTCGCCGTCGGGCGCATCAACACGTATCTCATCGAGGACGACCCGCTCACGCTGGTCGACGTCGGCCCCAACTCCGGCACGTCGCTGACCGCGCTGGAGGACGCCCTGGGCGAGCACGGACGGCGGATCGAGGACCTCGAGCGGATCGTCGTCACCCACCAGCACCCCGACCACATCGGGCTGCTGGGGATCCTCGCGCGGCGCTCCGGGGCCGAGATCGTCGGCCTCGACCTGCTGGCGCCATGGCTGCAGGGGTACAACGCGGCGATGGAGGCCGACGACACGTTCGCCGAGACCGTGATGCTCCATCACGGGGTCGCGCCCGACGTGTCCGCCGCGCTGCGCACGGTGGCCCGCCTGGCCCGGGCCTTCGGCGCGCCCGCCACCATCGACACCACGGTCGCGGAGGGCTCGACGGTGACGTTCGCCGGGCGGACGCTGTCGGTCTTCCACCGTCCCGGCCACTCCCCCACCGACACGGTCTTCCTCGACGAGGAGCGGCGTCTGCTCATCGGCGGCGACCACCTCCTCAGCCGTGTCTCGTCCAACCCGCTGGTGAGCCGGCCGGTGGAGATCCCCTTCGACCAGGTGGTCACCGAGCGCCCGCAGGCGCTCGTGACCTACCTGGACTCGCTGGACCGCACCCGGCAGATGGACCTGGACGTGGTCCTGGGCGGTCACGGCGGGCCGGTGCGCGACCACCGCGCCCTCATCGATGAGCGCCGGCGGCTGCACGAGCGGCGTGCGGCCAAGATCGCCGGGCTGCTGGGCGAGCGGCCACGCAACGCGTACGAGGTCGCGCAGTCGCTGTGGGGCAACGTCGCCGTGACGCAGGCCTACCTCACGATCAGCGAGGTCCTGGGCCACGTGGACCTGCTGCTCAACGACGGGCGGGCCGTCGAGCACGAGGTCGACGGCGTGGCGGTCTTCGAGGCCACGTAGTGGCGAGCCCGACGAGCGGTGCCGGCCCCCTCCTGGCCACCATCGACGCCCGCGCCGCCGCACGCCAGGAGCTGGGCGGCGTGGAGCGCTGGGCGCGCGAACTGGTGGAGCGGCTGCCCCGCCTGCGCCCGGGCGCCTACGACGTCGCCTGGCCGCCGAAGGGCATGGACCACCGGCTCGGCCATCTGTGGGAGCAGACCGTGCTCCCCGTGCGGGCGGCCCGCGCCGGCGGCCTGCTGCTGTGCCCCGCCAACCTCGCGCCGCTGGCCGGCCGGCGCAACGTTGTGGTACTCCACGACGTCGCGCCACTGCGCGACCCCTCGTGGTACTCGCCCACCTACGTGCGCGTGCAGCGGGTCCTGCTGCCCCGGATCGCGCACGGGGCGCTGGCCCTCATCGTCCCCAGCGCGTTCGTCCAGGAGGAGCTCGTATCCCTGCTCGGTGTCGACGCGGCGAAGATCACGGTGGTCGGCGGCGGGGTCGACGAGCGCTTCTCGCCCGTGGCCGACGCGGGGCCGGCCCGCGCCGCGCTGGGCCTGGACGGGCCCTACGTCCTGACCATCGCCAGCCGCACCGCGCGCAAGAACCTCGACGCCCTGGGCCCGGCCGCCGCCGCGCTGGCGGACGAGGGCATCGCCCTGGTCGCCGCCGGCGGAACGCGGCCGCAGTTCGGCTCCGCCGGCGGAGCGACCGGGATGCGCGACCTGGGACCCGTGCCGGATGAGCACCTCCCCGGGCTCATCGCGGGTGCGGCGGCCTTCGTGCTTCCGTCCCGCTACGAGGGGTTCGGGCTGCCCTGCCTGGAGGCGATGGCCTGCGGGGTGCCCGTGGTGACGACGAGAGCCGGTGCCCTGCCGGAGGTGTGCGGCGAGGCGGCGCTGTACGCCGATCCCGACGACCCGGCGGGCCTGGCCGCGGCCACGGTGACCGCGGCCACCGACCCCGCGACCCGGTCGCGGCTGATCCACGCCGGCCCCGAACGCGCCGCCGGCAGGTCGTGGGACGCCACGGCCGGCGCCGTGGACCGGGTTCTCGACGGGTTGTCCGGCGCCAGTTCGGCACGTCGGGTGCACAAGCCGCGGCCGGGGCGTTAGGTTTGTCCGCTATGCCGCCGAACCCCGCCGTCACTCCGGAAGGCGTCCGCGACGGAGACCCCGCCGCGATCGCCGGACTCATCGATCGCCGCGGAGGCGCCGTCGTGGCGTACTGCGCCGCCGTCTGCCCGCCGGACCTCGTGGAACGTGGCGCCGCCGAGGCGTTCGCGCGGTTCCGCGCGGCCGTGGTCGGCGCCGACAGCCCGTATGACCTCAACCCGGAGGTCGCGCTGCTGGCCGCCACCCGCCAGAGCGCCGCATGGCTGGCCCGCACCGCGCCGCCCGCCCCCACCGTGACGCGGTTGCTGCGGCGCAAGGACGACCCGGTGCAGCATGTCCCGACCCTGCTCGTGGCCCGGGCAAACGGTCATCTCAGCCCCGCCGACCAACTCCGCCTGACCCAGCTGCTGGAGAAGTCGCCGCAGGCGCGTGACGTGCAGACCGCCTTCCGCCGGGCCGAGGAGGCCTACCGGGACGAGAGCACGCCCCCGGTGTCTCCCGAGACCCACGCGGTGCTCGCCGCCGCCATGGCCGCGGCGGCGCCGATCGCCGTCGCCCCCGAGGCGCCCGCGGCGATCAACGGCGCACAGGCCGTGCACGCCGGGCACGGCTCGCCCGACTGACCGGCCGGTCGTCCTCAGGCCGCGGCGGCGCCCGTGTGGGCGCGCACCGCGTCCAGGAAGGCCCCGTGCAGCCGGTCGTCGCCCGACAGCTCGGGGTGGAAGGCGATGACGACGCAGTTGTCCTGGCGGGCCGCCACCGGATGGCCGTCGACGGCGGCAAGGACCTCCACGCCCGGGCCGTGCTCGGCGATCCAGGGCGCGCGGATGAACACCGCGCGGACCGGGTCGCCCTCGATGAGCGGCGCGAGATCCAGGTCCTCCTCGAACGAGCGGATCTGGCGGCCGAACGCGTTACGGCGGGCGAGCGTGTCCATGATGCCCAGGTGCTCGCGGTCGAGCATGATCAGGCCGGCGCACGTCCCGAACAGTGGTGCGCCGGAGGCCGCGAAGGCCCGCAACGGGTCGCCGAGGCCCTCCCGGGTGATGCCGAGCGTCATCGTCGTGGACTCGCCGCCGGGGATGATGAGCCCCTGCAGCCCCTCCAGGTCGGCGGGCACCCGCACGTCGCGGACGGTCGCGCCGAGGCGCTCCAGCACGGCACGATGGGCGGCGAAGTCCCCCTGCAGGGCCAGGACGCCGACGAGCGGGGTGCTCACCAACCGCGGGAGGAGAGGACCTGGTCCTCGGAGAGCTTGCGCGCCTCGAGCGAATCCATCGCCTCGCCCAGACCCTCGGACGCCTTGGCCACGCGGTCCCAGTCCTGGTAGTGCGTGGTCGCCTCGACGATCGCGGCGGCCCGCAGCTCCGGGTCCGAGGACTTGAAGATGCCCGAGCCGACGAAGTTGCCCTCGGCGCCCAGGTGCATGGTCAGCGCGGCGTCCGCCGGGGTGGCGATGCCGCCGGCGCAGAACATCACGACCGGGAGCTTGCCGTCGCGGGCTACGCCACGGACGAGGTCCAGCGGTGCGGCGAGGTCCTTGGCGGCCGTCGCGAGCTCCATGTCGTCCAGGCCCGTGAGGCGCTTGATCTCGCCGGAGATGGTGCGCAGGTGGCGGACCGCCTCCACGACGTCGCCGGTGCCGGCCTCGCCCTTGGAGCGGATCATCGCCGCCCCCTCCCCGATGCGCCGCAGCGCCTCGCCCAGGTTGGTGGCGCCGCACACGAACGGGACCGCGAACGGCCACTTGTCGATGTGGTTGGCGTGGTCGGCCGGGGTG
>CAZXNX010000022.1:0-15506 GCA_964642225.1 uncultured Solirubrobacteraceae bacterium
CCCGCGCCGCCCGCGCCGCTCCCGCGCCCGGGCGCGTCGTCGGCCGCCCCCGAGACCGTCGCCGACGAGGACGAGGCGCCGACCGGCACCCCCCATTCGTCTTCCAAGAAGAAGAAGCGCAAGCGGCGCTGACCCGCACGTGATATCCCTCCTGTCCCCGGTTCGCGACAGGAGAGAACATGTCGGATGACGTCCTGCTGGAGACGAGGCTCGCGGAGCTTCTCGAGGTCGAGCGATTCCCCGTCCCTCCCTCGTTCGCCGAGCATGCGCTGGTGCGCGAGGCGGACCCGCTGCGCGCCGCGGCCGAGGCCGATCCCGAGGCCTTCTGGGCGGACCGGGCGGCCGAGCTGGAGTGGTTCTCGCCGTGGGACCGGGTCCTCAATGACGACGACCCGCCGTTCTACAAGTGGTTCGAGGGCGGGACGCTCAACGCCTCCTACAACTGCCTGGACCGGCACGTGCTGGCCGGCAACGGCGACCGGGTCGCCTTCCACTGGCGCGGCGAGGAGGGCGAGGAGCGCGACCTGACCTACGCCGACCTGCTCGCCCAGGTGCAGCGGGCCGCCAACGCGCTCACCGACGCGGGCATCGGCGCCGGCGACGTGGTCGGCATCTTCCTGCCGATGATCCCCGAGGTCGTCGTGGCGATGCTCGCCTGCGCCCGCATCGGCGCGCCGCACAACGTCGTCTTCGGCGGGTTCAGCGCCGAGTCGGTGGCCGAGCGGATGGAGTTCTCCGACGCCAAGGCGCTCATCACCGTCGACGGCGCGCGCCGCAAGGGCAAGACGGCGCCCGTCAAGGCGTCGGTCGACGCGGCCCTCGACGGGCTGCCCGCCCTGGAGACGATCTTCGTCGTGCGCCACACGGGCATCGACGCCCCGATGACTGACGGCCGCGACCGCTGGTGGGACGAGGCCCTGGCGACCGCCGACCCGACCTGCGAGGCCACCCCGCTGGACGCCGAGCACCCGCTCTTCATCCTCTACTCCAGCGGCTCCACCGCCAAGCCCAAGGGCATCCTGCACACCACGGGCGGCTACCTCACCGGCGCCGCCTGGACGCACAAGCTCGTCTTCGACCTGAAGCCGGAGACCGACGTCTACTTCTGTTCGGCCGACGTCGGCTGGATCACCGGGCACTCCTACATCGTCTACGGGCCGCTGGCCAACGGCTGCACGTCGGTGATGTACGAGGGCGCGCCCGACTACCCGCACAAGAGCATCTGGTGGGAGCTGGTCGAGCGCTACAAGGCGACGATCTTCTACACCGCGCCGACGGCGATCCGCACGTGCATGAAGTGGGGCGCCGACCTGCCCGCCCAACACGACCTCAGCTCGCTGCGGCTCCTCGGGACGGTGGGGGAGCCGATCAACCCGAAGGCGTGGCTCTGGTACCACGAGGTCATCGGCGGCGGGCGCTGCCCGGTGGTCGACACGTGGTGGCAGACCGAGACCGGCCACATCATGATCACCACGCTGCCGGGCGCCCAGTACGCCAAGCCCGGCTCGGCCGGCACGCCGCTCCCCGGCATCGACGCCGCCGTCCTCACCGAGGAGGGGCAGGAGCTGCCGCGCGGCACGCAGGGCCTGCTGTCGCTGCGCCGCCCGTGGCCGGGGATGCTGCGCACGCTGTACCGCGACGACGAGCGCTTCCGCGACACCTACTGGAGTAAGTGGGGCCCCGAGACCTACCTCGTCGGCGACGCCTCCCGCCAGGACGAGGACGGCTACTTCTGGGTCATCGGGCGGGTCGACGACGTCCTCAACGTCAGCGGCCACCGCATGAGCACCGCCGAGATCGAGTCGGCCGTGGTCAGCCACCCCCGGGTGGCGGAGTGCGCGGTGATCGGGCAGGCCGACGAGGCCACCGGCCAGACGGTGTGCGCCTTCGTCACGCTCGAGGGCGACCAGGAGGGCACCGACGAGCTCGAGGGCGAGATCCGCGAGCAGGTGGCGGTGCGCATCGGCAAGCTCGCGCGCCCCAGCCGGATCGTGTGGGCCGACGAGCTGCCCAAGACCCGCAGCGGCAAGATCATGCGCCGGCTGCTGCGCGACGTGGCCGAGGGCCGCGCCCTGGGCGACGTGACCACCCTGCGCGACCCGGCCGTGATGGCCGCGCTGCAGGGCGAGATCGCCGCCAGCGACGAAGACTGAGCCGGCGTCACGCGGGGCGGTCGTGATCCGGGCCCGGACGGGCCCGGATCCTGTCGCCGCGCGGCCACGCGCCATCGCCCATTCCATTGTCAACCAATCCCGTCGAGTTAGTGCTAAGGTTCCGCCCGGCCTGAATAGGCCAAAAGTTGATCCAGTTACTAGACTTTGGGAAAGGTCACGCATGAAGCTCCGTACTCGCACCACCCTCGTCGCCGTCACCGGCGCCCTCCTCGCGCTCGGGTTCTCGGCGTGCGGCGGGTCGAGTGACTCGACGTCCGGCGCCGCCGCGTCATCCGGCAGCGGGAAGGAGCTCTCGCTGGTCGCGTACTCCACCCCGCAGGTGGTCTATGACGAAGTGATCCCGGCCTTCGAGAAGACGACCGCGGGGGACGGGTCGGGCTTCAAGACGTCCTACGGCGCCTCGGGCGAGCAGAGCCGCGCCGTCGAGGCCGGGCTGACGGCCGACGTCGTGGCCTTCTCCCTCGCCCCGGACATCACGCGTCTGGTCAAGGCCGGCAAGGTTGCCGAGGACTGGGACCAGAACCAGTACAAGGGCTTCGTGAGCAACTCGCTCGTGTCCTTCGTCGTCCGTAAGGGCAACCCCAAGAGCATCAGGACGTGGGACGACCTGCTCAAGCCGGGCGTCGAGGTCCTCACGCCGAACCCGTTCACCTCGGGCGCGGCGAAGTGGAACCTGCTCGGCGCCTACGGCGCTGCCGGCGGCGTCACGGACCCCCAGAAGGGCCTGGCCTACCTGGAAGAGCTGCTCGGCAAGCACGTCAAGGTGCAGGACAAGTCGGGCCGCGAGGCGCTGCAGAACTTCGTGTCCGGCAACGGGGATGTGCTGCTCTCCTACGAGTACGAGGCGATCACCGCCCAGAAGAAGGGCGAGAAGGGGATCGAGCTGGTGCAGCCGCAGGACACGATCCTCATCCAGAACCCGATCGCGGTCACGACGACCACCAAGAGCCCCGAGCAGGCCAAGGCGTTCGTGGACTACGCGTGGTCGGTGCCGGCGCAGGAGGTCTTCGCGTCCTGGGGGTACCGCCCGGTCAACCAGGAGGTCTTCGACGCCAACAAGGACAAGTTCCCGGTGCCGACGGGCCTCTTCACCATCGATGACCTCGGCGGCTGGAGCACGGTCAACGACGAGCTGTTCGATCCCGAGAAGGGCGCCGTCGCCAAGATCGAGGAAGCCAACGGAGTGTCGACCGAGAAGTGAGCGCGCCCGCCGCCACTCCCTCCACCATCCGCCCCCGCCGACGTGCGCGCACGTCGACGGCCGGGCGGGTCGGTGGTCCGGGGCCGCTCACCATCGGGGTCGTGACCCTGTGGCTGAGCGTCATCGTCCTGTTGCCCCTGGCGGCGGTGGTCGTCAAGTCCCTCGACGGCGGCCTGGAACAGTTCTGGGACGCCGTCTCCGGCCGTCAGGCGGTGGCGGCGCTGCGCTTCACCGTCGTCGTGTCGCTCATCGTGACGGCGATCAACGCGGTGACCGGCACCCTCATCGCCTGGGTCATGGTGCGCGACAGCTTCCCCGGCAAGCGGGCGGTCAACGCCATCATCGACCTGCCCTTCGCGCTCCCCACGATCGTGGCGGGGATCACGCTGCTGGCCCTGTACGGCAGGGACAGCCCCGTGGGGATCGACGTGTCGTTCACCCAGGTCGCGGTCGGCCTCGCCCTGCTCTTCGTCACCCTGCCGTTCGTCGTGCGCTCCGTGCAGCCCGTGCTCATCGAGGTCGATCGCGAGATGGAGGAGGCGGCGGCCTCGCTCGGCGCGAGCGGCCCCACGATCTTCCGGCGGATCATCCTTCCCAACCTCGTGCCGGCCATCCTCAGCGGCTGCGGCCTGGCCTTCGCCCGCGCCGTCGGAGAGTTCGGGTCGATCATCCTCATCTCCGGCAACATCCCCTTCGACACCCAGGTCGCCTCGGTGTACGTCTACAAGCAGATCGAGAGCGACGCCCCGATCACCGCCGCCGCGGTGTCGGTCGTGCTCCTGCTCCTGTCGCTGTTCGTCCTCTTCCTCATCCGCGGCCTCGGCCGCTGGACCTCCCGGTACGTGCGTCATGAGCGCTGAGGCACCCGGCCTGCGCGTGTCGCGCCCGGCGCGCATCTCGCTGCGCGTGTTCGCCCTCGGCTACCTGGCGGCGCTGCTGCTGGTGCCGCTCGGGCTGATCCTCTACCGCACCTTCGAGCCGGGGATCGGCGCGGTGTGGGCGTCGATCACCACGCCGGCCGCCCAGAGCGCCTTCATGCTCACCATGCTCGCGGCCGGGATCGCCGTCGTGCTCAACACCTTCTTCGGGATCCTCACCGCCCTCGTGCTGGCCCGCGGGCACTTCCGCGGGCGCGGATTCCTGGACGCCCTCGTCGACCTGCCCTTCGCCGTCTCGCCCATCGTCGTGGGGATCTCGCTGATCCTCGTCTACGGGCAGACCGGATGGTTCGGGCAGGAGCTCGCCGACGCCGGCATCCAGATCATCTTCTCGTGGCCGGGCATCGTGCTGGCCACCGTGTTCGTCAGCCTCCCCTTCGTGGCCCGTGAGGTCGCCCCGGTGCTGCGCGAGATCGGCGACGACCAGGAGCAGGCGGCGGCCACCCTGGGCGCCAGCCGGTGGCAGATCTTCTGGCGGATCACCCTGCCGGCCATCCGCTGGGGCGTCGCCTACGGCGTGGTCCTCACCACCGCGCGCGCGATCGGCGAGTTCGGCGCGGTCAGCGTCGTCAGCGGCCACATCCAGGGGGAGACGCAGACCCTCACCCTGCTCGTCGAGCAGCGCTTCCAGAACTTCGACATCGCCGGCGCCTACGCGGCGTCCGCGCTCCTGGCGGTGGTGGCCCTGCTCACCCTGCTCGCCATGACGCTCCTCAACCCCCGGAAGGACGAGACGTGATCCGCGTCAGCAACGTCAGCAAGCACTTCGGGGACTTCGCCGCCCTGGACGACGTGTCGCTCGAGGTCCCCGAGGGGTCGCTCGGCGCCCTGCTCGGGCCCAGCGGCTCGGGCAAGTCCACCCTCCTGCGCATCATCGCCGGCCTCGAGCGCCCGGACAGCGGCCAGGTGCTCATCGACGGGGAGGACACCACCGGCGTGGCGCCCCAGCAGCGCAACATCGGCTTCGTCTTCCAGCACTACGCCGCCTTCAAGCACATGACGGTCCGCGACAACGTCGCCTTCGGGCTGTCGGTGCGCAAGCGCCCCAAGGACGAGATCGCGGGCCGGGTCGACGAGCTGCTCGGCATCGTCGGGCTCGGCGGCTACCAGGACCGCCAGCCCAACCAGCTCTCCGGCGGCCAGCGCCAGCGGATGGCCCTCGCCCGCGCGCTGGCGGTCGAGCCGCGCGTGCTCCTGCTCGACGAGCCCTTCGGCGCCCTGGACGCCAACGTCCGCGCCGACCTGCGGGAGTGGCTGCGCAGGCTGCACGAGAAGGTCCCGGTCACCACGCTCCTGGTCACGCACGACCAGGAGGAGGCAATGGAGATCACCGACAACATCGCGGTGATGAACGCCGGGCGGATCGAGCAGCACGGCCCGCCGCGCGAGCTCTACGAGACGCCCGCCAACGCCTTCGTGATGGGGTTCCTGGGCCCGGTGGCCACCCTGGAGGGCCAGCTGGTGCGCCCGCACGACCTGCGGCTCACCGCCGAGCCGCGCGACGGCGCCCAGGAGGCGCAGGTCGCGCGCGTGGTGCACCTCGGGTTCGAGGTGCGCATCGAGGCGCTGCTGGCCGACGGCGAGAAGGTGTGGGTGCAGGTCACCCGCGACGACGCCGCGCTGCTGGAGGCCGTCCCGGGGGACATCGTGTGGGTGGGCACGGACGCGGCCCTGGGCGGCACCACGGTGCCGGCCCCGTCGGCGACCTAGCTAGCGGGTGGCCCACGCCTCGGGGTCGTCGGCGAGCTTGTTGATCTTGGCGGGGAGCTTGCCGGCGGCCAGGTCGGCGAGCGTGACGTGCTCCACGACGCCGCGCAGGCTCGAGCGCACCGCGATCCACAGGCGGGCGAGCGGCTCGGCGCTGCCCTGGTAGTCGATGTCCTCGGGGCGCTGGCCGCGCACGGTGGCCAGGGGGCCGTCGACCGCCCGGATGATGTCGGCGACCGTCACCTCCTTGGGCTCCTTCGCCAGCCAGTACCCGCCGACGGCGCCGCGCTGGGAGCGCACGATGCCCGCATGGCGCAGGTCCGAGAGGATGTTCTCCAGGAACTTCAGGGGGATGTCCTGCGCGCGGGCGAGGTCCTCGCCCTTCGTCGGGCCTCCGGTGCTGCAGGCGAGTTCGACGGCGGCGCGGACGGCGTAGTCCGACTTGGCAGAGAGGCGCACCGGGTGATCATCCCCGATCGCCCGGCGCAAGTGCAGTCACGCCATCGGGAATGGCGGGATCGCCGCTGTCGGCGGGTCAGTCGTCACGTCCGGAGACGCCCTCGTTGGAACCTGCCGGGCCCTCCTCGGGGCGCTGGTCGGACTGCTCGGTGTCGCGCGGATCGTCCGTGTGGTCGGGCTCCTCGCGGTCAGGAGCAACGGGGCCGGGCTGCTGGTCGTCCATCTCCCCGAGCTACCCGCAGCGCCAACCCGCCAACCATCACCCGAGTTCCAAGAATCGATCGCTGAGCGACGAGTTCTTGGAGCACCCCCGGGGGCCCGAGGGTCCGTGGGCTAGAACAGTCCGCCGAACGCGCGGCCGGCGTCCTGGGCGATGTCGTACAGCGGCCCGGGGACGATGCCGAGCACGAACGTCGCGGCGCCGCACACGACGGAGAGGGCGATGACCTCCCAGCCGGCCGGACGGGGGTCGGCCTGCGGGTCGGCGCCGGCCAGGGCGGGGACCTCGCCGCCGCCCTCGATCGCGGTGGCGGTCGCCTCGGGGGCGGGCTGCATCCACACGGCCGCCACCACCCGCAGGTAGTAGGCCAGCGAGATGAGCGACCCGATCACGATCATGATGCCGAGCCAGGAGTAGCCGCCGTCGACGGCGGCCGAGATGAGGTTGATCTTCCCGATGAAGCCGACGGTGGCCGGGATGCCGGCCAGCGAGAGCATCGCGACGGTGAGCGGCCACGCCAGCCACGGGTCGGTCTTGCCGATGCCCTGGATGGAGGCCATGTCGTCGCCGCGGCCGGAGGTGCGCTCGCGGGCGACGATCACGCCGAAGGCGGCCATGTTCATCACCAGGTAGGCCATCAGGTAGAAGACGACGGCCTGGGCCCCGGCCTGGGTGCCGACCACGACGCCGGTGAGCAGGTAGCCGGCCTGGGCCACGGAGGACCAGGCGAGCAGGCGCTTGAGCGACGACTGCCCGATCGCGCCGACGTTGCCGGCGATGATCGTGATGGTCGCCAGCGCGGCGAGCAGCGGCGCCCAGTCGGGCTGGCTGTTGATGAGGGCGACGTCGAAGAAGCGCAGCAGCACGCCGAAGGCGGCGGCCTTGGTCGCCACCGCCATGAAGGCGGTGACCGGGGTCGGCGCGCCCTCGTAGACGTCGGGCGTCCACTGCTGGAAGGGGGCGATGGCCGCCTTGAACCCGAGGCCGCCGACGATGAGCGCGATGCCGGTGAGGGCCATCACGTCCTTGCCGGTGTCCCCGGCCTGCAGCCCCCGGGCGATGCCGGCGAAGTCGGTGTGGCCGGTGGCGCCGTAGAGCAGGGCCAGGCCGTAGAGCAGGGTGGCCGAGCCGACCGAGCCGATGATGAGGTACTTCAGGCCGGACTCCAGCGACCGCTCGCGGCTCATCTCCGTCGCGCACAGGACGTAGAGCGGGATGGACAGCAGCTCCAGGCCGACGAACAGGGTGATGATGTCGGTGGCGGCGACGAGCACCGTCATGCCGGCCGCGGAGGTGAGCAGGAGGGCGTAGTACTCGCCCTGGCCGGCCTCGCGGGCGGCGAGCGAGCGCCACGACAGCAGGACGGCGGCGATGCCGGCCACGCAGCAGATGCAGGTGATGGCCAGGGAGAAGGCGTCGGAGGCCATCGCGCCGGAGATCAGGGAGGTGGGGTCGTCCCAGCGCCAGGCGGCCAGCCCGACGGTCGTCCCGAACGCGACGATGGCCAGGAACGGCACCACCGACTCGCGGATGAAGCGCGAGCGGAAGAGGCCGAGGATGAGGACGATCGTCGCGCCGGCGAGCAGCGCCATGAGCGGCGACAGCGCGGCCCAGTCGATGTACGGGCCCTTGACGGTGGAGATCACGGTGTGGCCTCCCCTTGGGCCTGGGGGACGATCACGGGGTCACCCGTGGCGCTCTCGGGCGCGGCGTCGTTGCGCGCGACGGCGGCGGCCGGCAGGCCGACCGCCAGGGTGGCGCGCTGCGAGCGCTCCAGCGCGAACTGGGGGTAGAGGGCGAAGACGAGAACGAGCAGCACGAGCGGCACGAGCACGATCCCGTCGCGCAGGGACATGTCGCGGGACTCGACATCCGGCCCGACGCGGTTGTGCATCGCGCGGATGAACGCGCGCAGCATGTAGACGCTGGCCATCACCACGCCGGTGAAGGCGATGATCGCGATCGCCATCTTGCTCTCGAAGAGCCCGATGAGGATGAGGAACTCGCCCACGAAGTTCGACGAGCCCGGCATCGCCAGCGAGGCGAGCGCGAAGATGAGGAAGACGGTGGCCAGCACCGGGGCGCGGAACGAGATGCCGCCCATGTCGCGCAGGTCCTCCGACCCGCCGGCGCGGGCGGCGACCAGGCCGATCACGAAGAACAGCGCCGCGACGACGAGGCCGTGGTTGACCGCCTGGAGGATCGCGCCCTGGGCGCCGTTCTGGCGCAGGGCGAAGATGCCGAGCACGATGAAGCCGAGCTGGGCGATCGACGAGTAGCCCAGGATGAGCCGCACGTTGGTGACGGTGAAGGCCATCGCCGAGCCGTAGAGCACCGAGGCGAGCGCCAGCAGGAGCATGAGGTCCTGGAAGTGCACGGTGGCGTCGGGGAAGATCGGCAGCACGACCCGCAGGAAGCCGTAGGCGGCGACCTTGGAGAGGATCGCCGAGAACACGGCGAGGACCGGCAGCGGCATCGCGCGGTACCCGTCGGGCATCCAGCCGTGGAACGGGAAGGCGGGCATCTTCACCAGGAAGGCCGCGGCGAAGCACAGGAAGATCCACTGCTGGGTGCCGCCGCCGAGCGGTGAGCGGGTCAGGTCGGAGAAGGCGAAGCTGATCGGGTCGCCCGTCTGCTGAGCGGTAAGCACACCGGTGGCGACGGCCGCGGCGAGCATGAGCAGCGAGCCGGCCAGCGTGTAGATGAAGAGCTTGGTGACGGCCGCGACGCGGTCGCCGGAGCCCCACTGCCCGGTGAGGAACAGCACCGGCAGCAGCATGAGGTCGAAGAAGGCGACGAAGAGGATCAGGTCCTGGGCCATGAAGGCGCCCAGCACGCCGGTCTCCATCAGCGCGAACCAGAACCAGAAGAGCCGCGGGCGCTCCCACTCCGTCCGCGACGCCCACACGAAGGCGGCGGTGAAGAGGATCGTGGTGAGGACGAGGAGGATCAGGTTGAGCCCGTCGAGGCCGAGCTTGTAGTGGATGCCGAGCTGGGCGATCCACACGTCGTCGGTGACGAACTGCAGCCCGCGGGCGCCGGTCTTGTAGTCGACCAGCGCAAGGATCGCGTAGGCGAGCGTGAGCACCGAGCCGCCGATGACGACCCAGCGCGAGGCGCGGGCGGGGACCAGGAGGCCGAGCACGCCGGCGATGAGGGGGAGCCAGAGGAGGCCGGAGAGGGAGATGGTCATCGTCAGCTCTGCAGGAGGAAGTAGAGGACGACGACGGTGACGCCGACGAGGACGAGCCCGGCGTAGTAGCGCAGGAACCCGTTCTGGGCCGCGCGCACCGCGCTGGAGCCGGCGCGGACGAGGCCGGTGGAGCCCCCGACCAGCGCGCCGTTGACGAACAGGCGCTCGAAGGTGTGCTGGCCGAAGCGGCCGAACCACGCGAACGGGCGGACCACGACGAGGTCGATGAGCTCGTCGAAGTACCACTTGTTGAGCAGGAAGCGGTGCAGGCGGGGGAAGCGGGCCTGCATCGCCGGGGCCGTCTCGGGCTTGAGCACCCACACGCGGTAGGCGACCGCGATGCCGGCGCCGGCGATCACGATGCTGAGGATGAGGCCGAACGTCTCCAGGTCGGTGTGCCCGCCGAACTGCACGGGGGAGTCCTCGAACACCGGGTCCAGGAAGCTGCTGAGGAAGTCGGTGATGTTGTACGGCAGCTGCACCACGCCGGCCACGGTGGCCAGGACGGCGAGGGTGCCCATCGCGATCTTCATGGCGATCGAGCGCTCGGCGATCACGTGCTCGGGGCCGGGGAAGCCGACCTCGTAGTCCTCGACCTCGCCGGTGGCGGGGTTCGTCGGCTGCTCGGGGTGGTGCAGGTGCCCGTTCTCGAGCTCGACCGCCTCCGGGCACGGCTCGCCCCAGAACACCCGGAAGATGAGCCGCCACGTGTAGAGCGCGGTGAGGAAGGCCCCGATGTAGCCGGCGGCGTAGAGGACCCAGTACCACCCGCCGCGCTGGCCGATCTCGAAGAGCAGGTCGTCCTTGGAGAAGTAGCCGGCGAACGGGATCATGGCCGACAGCGCCAGGCCGCCGACGACGAAGGTCAGGAAGGTGAAGGGCATCGCCTTGCGCAGGCCGCGCATCTTGTCCATCGACTGCTCGCCGCCCATGGCGCCGATGACCGAGCCCGCCGCCATGAAGAGCAGCGCCTTGAAGAAGGCGTGCGTCATCAGGTGGAAGAGGCCGCCGACGTAGGCCGCGGCGGACACGGCCATGACCATGTAGCCGATCTGGGACATCGTCGAGTAGGCGATGACGCGCTTGATGTCGGTCTGGACCAGGCCGATGGTGCCGGCGATGAGCAGCGTGGCGCACCCGATGATCGCGCCGACGTCCGCCGCCGTGGTGGCGATCTGGAACAGCGGGTGCATGCGGGCGATGAGGTAGACGCCCGCGGTGACCATGGTGGCCGCGTGGATGAGGGAGGAGACCGGGGTCGGGCCCTCCATCGCGTCCGGGAGCCAGGTGTGGAGCGGGACCTGGGCCGACTTGGCGAAGGCGCCGACGAGCAGGCACAGGCAGCCGACGACGAGGTCCGTCTCGTTGTGGGTGAAGATGTCGGGCGCGCTGGCGAACGTCTCGGCGAAGTCCAGCGTGCCGGTGTGGCGGAAGATGAAGAAGGTGCCCAGGACGAGGCCGACGTCGCCGAAGACGTTGATGACGAACGCCTTCAGGCCCGCCTTGGTGGCCGTCTTGCGCCGGTACCAGAAGGAGATGAGCAGGTAGGACGCGGCGCCGACGAAGGCCCAGCCGACGATGAGCAGGAAGAAGTTGCCGGCCAGGACGAGCACCAGCATCGAGAAGACGAAGAAGTTGAGGTAGGCGAAGTACCGCACCACGCCCTTGTCCGAGCGCATGTAGGCGGTCGAGTACAGGTGGATGAGCGTGGAGACGCCGGTGACCACCAGGGCCATGAACACCGACAGCGGATCGACGTAGATGCCGAGCTGGATGTCGAGGTTGCCGGTGCGGGCCAGCGTCCACAGGTTGTCGCTCAGCGCGCGCTCGTCGGCGGGCAGGTCCTGCAGCTTGAGGAAGGCGATGACGGCGAACACGAAGGCGGCGCCGATGGCGGTGGTGGCGATGAAGCCGGCCGTCTTGTGCGTGAGCGCCTTGAACAGGAGCCCGATGAGGATGGTGCCCGCGAGGGGGCAGGCCAGGACGAGCCAGGCGGCAGTGGTGGCGCTCATGTCAGCCCTGCAGCTCCCGCAACTCGTCGACGTCGATCGGCAGGCGCCGGCGGTGCATCGCCACGACGATGCCCAGGCCCACGGTCACTTCGCAGGCCGCCACGACCATCACGACGATGGCGAAGATCTGGCCGCTGCCGTTGGCCCACATGCGGGAGAACCCGATGAGGGCGAGGTTGGCCGCGTTGAGCATGAGCTCCAGGCACAGCAGGACCACGAGGGGGTTGCGGCGCGTGAGCACGCCGGCGGCGCCGATGGCGAAGATGAGGGCGGAGACCGCCAGGTACCACTTGACGTCCATCTAGCGTTCCTCTCCGGGCTCGCGGGGGACGGCGGTGGGCGCGGTGTCCGGCGTGGGCGCGGACGGCATCTGCGCCGTGGGCGCCGCGACGAGGTGGCCGCCGACCGACTCGGCCTGCGAGCCGAGCCCGGCGGGGATGTCCATGCGGAAGAGGTCGGAGACGGACACGGTGGCGTGGTCGTCCTCCATGCCGCGCCGGCGGCGGGCCAGCGCCACGGCGCCCACCGCGGCGATGAGCAGCAGGAACGAGCACAGCTCGAAGGGCAGCAGGTACGTGGTGAGCAGCAGCTGCCCGATCTGCTCGGGGGTGCCGAAGGCCACGCCGACGGTCGGCCCGCGCGTGTCGATGGCCGACAGCCCGGTGCCGAGCACGGCGATGATGAGCTCGATGAAGAGGGCGGTGGCGAAGAGGATGGCCACGGGGCGCAGCGAGCGGCCGCCGCTGACCGAGGTGGGCTCCTCACCCCCGCCGACGTAGGCGACGACGAACACGTAGAGCACCATCACGGCGCCGGCGTACACGACGACCTGCGCCGCGGCGACGAACTGCGCCTGGAGCAGGAGGAAGAGGAGGGCCAGCGAGATGAGGTGGCTGACCAGCGCGAGCACCGAATAGAACGGGTTGCGCAGGACCACGACGCCGACGGCGCCGGCGATGGCGCCGATTGCTGCGATGAAGAAGAGGATCGCCGACATGGACGGTGGGGCAGCCTATTCCCCGTCGCGCCGCAGTGGCGCGCGCTCCAGCGGCTCGGCGAGCAGCATTTCCTTGGTGAAGATGAGATCGGACCGGTTGTAGTCGGCCAGTTCGAAGTCGTGGCCCATCGTGATCGCGTCGAACGGGCACGCCACTTCGCAGTAGCCGCAGAAGATGCAGCGGCTCATGTTGATCTCGTAGACCGCGGCGTAGCGCTCCCCGGCGGAGGTGCGGTGCTCGGGGTCGTTCTCGGCTGCCACGACGCGGATGCAGTCGGAGGGGCAGGCGGCCGCGCACAGCGAGCAGCCGACGCACTTCTCCAGCCCGGGGCGGGTGGGATCGTCACTTTCGAACTTGTGCAGCTTGTGACGGCCGCGGAAGCGCGGGTACACCGGGATCTTCTCCTCGGGGTACTCGAGCGTCGTCGGGCCGGCGGCCATCTGGCCGAAGGTCGTCTTCAGGCCGCGCAGCGTCTCGGCGAAGGCGCGGTAGGCGCCGCCGCCGCCCCCGGGCTGGGGGGCGTGCACGACGAGGATCTCGCTGTCGTCGGGCTTCCAGCTCATGATGCGATCTCCGTCGGCGTCATGACACGACCAGGATGGCGGTGACGAGGGTGTTCAGGGTCGCCAGCGGGAGCAGGATCTTCCAGCCGAACGACATCAGCTGGTCGTAGCGCAGGCGCGGGAGCGTCGCGCGGATCCAGATGAAGAAGAAGACGACGATGAGGATCTTCGCGATGACCACGAACGGATCGACCCAGCCGGGAGGGTCGAGGCCGAAGGGCAGCAGCCAGCCGCCGAGGAAGAACGTGGTCGTGAGGGCGGAGACGACGACCACGTTGAGGTACTCGGCCATGTAGTAGATGGCGAAGCGCCCGCCGCCGTACTCGGTGCCGTAGCCGGCGACGAGCTCGGCGTCCGCCTCGGCGAGGTCGAACGGGGCGCGGTTGGTCTCGGCGAAGCCGGCGACGAGGAAGATGAGGAAGCCGACGAACTGGGGGACGATGTACCACATGCCCTCCTGCGCCTCGACGATCTCGGTGAGGGACAGCGTGCCCGCGGTGATGACGACGCCGGTGAGGGCCAGGCCCTGGGCCACCTCGTAGGAGATGAGCTGGGCGGCGGCGCGCATCGAGCCGAGGAAGGCGTACTTGGAGCCGGAGGCCCAGCCGCCGAGCATCAGGCCGTAGAAGGCGATCGCCCCGAAGGCGAACACGTAGAGCGGCCCGATCGACACGTCGATGCCGTACAGCCCGACCGGCGTGCCGAAGATGTCCTGCACGTTGCCGAAGGGCACGAGGGCCAGGGCGGCGACGGCGGCGATGATCGAGAGCAGCGGCGCGAGCGCGTAGAGGAACCCGATGGCGGTCTTGGGCC
Source organism: uncultured Solirubrobacteraceae bacterium (assembly GCA_964642225.1). Classification (GTDB taxonomy): domain Bacteria; phylum Actinomycetota; class Thermoleophilia; order Solirubrobacterales; family Solirubrobacteraceae; genus JBBQCW01. Next base: position 14,279 of record CAZXNX010000022.1, read on the forward strand.
GCGACTCCTCCTTGGCCAGCAGCTTGAGGATGTCGGCGATCGGCTGCATCACGCCGAAGAAGCCGACGCGGTTGGGGCCGTAGCGGTTCTGCATGCGGCCGAGGATCTTGCGGTCCATCATCAGCACGATCGGCACGAGCTGCAGGCCGACGATGAAGATCACGATCGACTTGAGGATCTGGATCCACCACGGCTCGGCGTAGCCGACGATGGCGAGCATGTGCGGGCTCATGAGGCGTCGGCCTTCCGGACGTCGACGAGGGGGCCGGCCAGGGCGTTGGCGGAGTCGGCGGCCAGGCCGGTCTCCAGGAACACGCTGCCGGCGGGCATGGCCTCCCGCACGACGACGCTCGCCTCGACGCTGCCGTCCGCGGTGGCGACGGTGACGCGGTCGCCCTGGCGCACGCCGATGCGGGTGGCGTCCGCCGGGGACAGCTCAGCGCGCTGGCGCGGCTGCAGGAAGGTGAGGGCGGGGGAGACGGTGACCTCGGTGGCGGCCCACACGGAGCGGAACGTCCCCAGGCGCAGGGCGCCGTTGGGCGTGGCCGCCGCGGGCGGGGTCTCCAGGCCGAACGGGCCCTCGTCGGCGGCCGGGTAGGCGGCGGCCTCCTCGCGGGAGGGCCAGCGCACGCCGCGCCCGCCGATCTCGTCGAGCGTGATGCCCGCATAGAAGGGGACGGTCTGTACCAGCTCGGCGGTGACCATGGAGGAGGTGAGGAGGTCGAGGTCCAGCCCGACGCGGGCGGCCAGGTCGGCGAGCACCTGCCACTCGGCGCGCGACTCGCCCTGGCGGCCGATGGCGCGGCGCAGGCGCTGCACGCGGCCGTCGAGGTTGACCATCGTGCCCTCCTTCTCCGCGTGCGACTCGGCGGGGAAGACGACGGTGGCGTGCTCGCGGACGCCCTCGGTGAGGAAGGCGGCGTGGGCGATGACGGTGGAGGCCTTGTCCAGTGCCCGAAGCCAGGTGGCGCGGTCGGGCAGGTCCATCAGCGGGTCGGTGTGCAGGAGGTAGAGCGCGGGGAGCTCGCCCTGCGCCGCGGCGGCGGCGATGGCGGCGGTGTCGCGGCCGCCCTCGCGGGGGACGACACCGATCTCGCGCAGGCCGCGGCCGTTGCCGCCGGCCGAGACGGCCAGCAGGCCGCGGCCGTCGCGGCCGGAGAAGAGGTCCAGGTGGCGGGCGACGTTCAGCAGGCTTCGGCCGGCGTGGTCGCCGCGCTCGCCGGCGGTG
>CAZXNX010000023.1:0-15389 GCA_964642225.1 uncultured Solirubrobacteraceae bacterium
CAGCCGGGCGCTGACGGCCCGCAGCAGCGCCAGGGCCAGTGACGGCTCGCGCGCAAGGACCTCGCGCACCGCGTCCGCCGGGATCTCCAGCAGGTGGCTGTCGCGGCGGGCGGTGACGGTCGCCGAGCGCGGCTCCCCGGTCACCACCGACAGCTCACCGACGACGGCGCCCCGCCCCATGGCGCGCAACAGGGCGCCGCGCTCCTCGTCGCGGGCCTCCAGCCGCCCGGAGACGACGATGAACAGGGCATCGCCGTCGTCGCCGGCGCGGAACAGCGCCGTGCCGGCGGCCACCCGGCGGGGCCGCGCCGCGTCCAGCAGCGCGCGCTGTGCGCTCGGTGCGACCCCCTCCAGGAGGGGCACGTCGGCGAGCTCCTCGGGCATGGCCTCCCAGAGCCTGGCCCATCGGCGGCCCGGCGGCAAGGGCGCGGGGACCGGTGTCGGAGATCCCCGCCCTGCGCCAGGGCTCCGCGATCAGGCGACCGGGTGCTCGATCCAGCCGAGCCCCTCGATCTCGATGCGGATCACGTCGCCGGAGGCCAGGAACCGCCGAGGGTCCATCGCCGCGCCGACCCCTTCCGGCGTACCGGTGAGGATGAGGTCGCCGGGCTGCAGGGTGATCGCCTCGCCGAGGAAGTCCACCAGCGTGCGCGGCCCGAAGATGAGGTCGGCGGTGGTGGCGTCCTGGCGCAGCTCCCCGTTGACCCAGGTGCGCAGCCGCAGCCGCTCGGGGTCGTCGATCTCGTCGGCGGTGGTGATCCACGGGCCGTAGGGGCAGAAGGTGTCCGAGCCCTTGGCCCGCGTCCACTGGGGCTCGCGGCGCTGCAGGTCGCGGGCGCTGACGTCGTCGGCCACGGCGTAGCCGGCGATCTCCCCGCCGGGGCCCATGACGATGGCCAGCTCGCCCTCGTAGTCCAGGCGCCGCACCACCGCGGGGCAGACGACCGGCCCGGCCGGCCCGGTCACCGCGGTCGGGGGCATCATGAAGACGATCGGGCTCTCGGGCAGCTCCTTCTGCGTCTCGGCGGCGTGGGCGACGTAGTTGAGCCCGATCCCGTAGAGCGCGCCGGGCCGCGCCACGGGCGCCAGCAGCGTCACGTCCGCCAGCGGATGGGCGGCCCCGGTGGCCGGGCTGCGATCGCCGGAGGCCAGGCGGTCCAGCACCGTGGAGCCGTCGGTGAAGGCGACGGCCTGGCCGTCGCGGATCTCCCCGGCGACGGGCGTGGCGGAGGCGGGCGGCAGGAAGGTGGCGAGCTTCATGGCGGGCAGCCTAGATGGACGACGGGACCCGCTGATCCGCGGCGACCGGCCCGGCGCATACCTTCTACCCACGCGTTTCCCGCCGTTCTTCGATGCAATACGTCGTGATGTCCCTCCGTCGCCACGGCCTGTCGGCCGCCGTCACCTGCGCCTTGGCGTGCCTGGTCGGCCTGCCCGCGGCCGCGCTGGCCAAGCAGGCCCCGCTGCCCAAGGGCTGGCCGTCGGCCCGCATGCAGCTCGGCATGCGCGACGACGAGGGCGGCGCCGACGCGCTGCGCCAGTCCACCAAGCTGGGCATCCGCTACCACTACCTGTCGGGTGGCGTGAACACCGGCGGCGGCTGGTCCACGTGGACCAAGGGCGGCGGCTCGTTCGTCTCCGGCTTCGTCGACGACTCGGTCGGCCACGGCTTCCTCCCCGTCTTCAGCTACTACCAGCTGCGCGAGTCGCTGCCGGGCCGCAACCAGGGCGAGGAGCAGGGCGACCTGGACAACCTGCGCAACCCGTCCACGATGAAGTCCTACTACCAGGACCTGCGCCTCTTCTTCCAGAAGGCCGGCGAGACCGGGCAGGCCACCGTCCTGCACGTCGAGCCCGACCTGTGGGGCTACATCCAGCGGCGTGCCTCCGGCGGGGACGCTTCCACGGTGCCGGCGTCAGTCGCCAGCAGCGGCATGTCCGAGCTGGCAGGCCTGCCCGACGACGCCAGCGGCTTCGCCCGGGCCATCGTGAAGCTGCGGGACACGTACGCCAAGAACGTGCTGCTCGGCTACCACCTGTCGGTGTGGGGCACCGGCGTGGACATCGGCGACGCCGACCCCTCCGACGGGCGGGTCGACGAGCTCGCCGCCCAATCGGCCTCCTTCTACGCCGGGCTGCACGCCCCCTTCGACCTCCTCTTCGCCGAGTACGCCGACCGCGACGCCGGCTACCGCCAGAACGTGGACGGCGGCGGCACCTTCGGCTGGTGGGACTCGGGCGACTACGCCCGCAACGTGCGGTACCTCGGCGGCGTGGCCCAGGCGACCGGCAAGCGCGTGGTGATGTGGCAGGTGCCGCTCGGCAACACGCAGATGCGGGCGATGAACAACACGCCCGGCCACTACCAGGACAACCGGGTGGAATGGCTGCTGGACGGCACCGCCGGCCGCGACCACCTCAAGGCCTACGCCGACGCCGGCGTTATCGCCTTCCTCTTCGGCCCGGCGCTGCCCAACGCCACCTGCGCGTGCGACGCGATGCGTGACGGCGTCACCAACCCCTCCCCCGTCGGCAACGCCACCCGCGCCTCGCTCGGCGCCGACGACGACGGCGGCCTCTTCCGCTCGCTCGCCAACACGTACTACACGGCCGGCGCGGTGACGCTGCCCGAGGCGACGGTGACCGGCGGGCCCAAGGCGCCGACCACCACCAAGAAGGCCCGCTTCAGCATCCGCACCTCGCGCGCCACCAGCACCGTGCGCCGCGGGCGCACCGCCCAGGTGACGGTCCGGGTCACCGCCAGCCGCAGCGTCAAGGCCGTCCTGGCGGTGCAGTTCTACGCCCCGGGGGCGAGCAAGCCCACCGGGCAGGTCGACTTCCGTGGCCAGAGCCTGCGCGGAAAGCAGCAGCGCCGCTACGTCGCGCGCTTCAAGATCCGCTCGGGCGCCGCCACCGGCCGCTGGCAGGTGAAGGTCGGGGTGTTCGACCCCGACTTCAAGACGCTGTGGCACTGGTCGGGCTCGGCCACGTCGTTCACCGTCCGCTGAGCGGCGCTCAGAGCAGCACGCGCACGACGGAGTCGGCCACGCAGGCCGGGCGCTCCTCCCCCTCCACCGTGACGGTGAAGCGGGTCACGGTCTGCAACCAGCCGCCGTCGCGCTCGGTCACCTCGACCAGCTCGGCGGTGGCACGCACGCGGCTGCCCGACCGCACCGGCACGGGGAAGCGCACGCGGTCGTAGCCGAGGTTGACGCCGAGCGTCACCCCGTCGAAGCCGACCAGCTCGTCCCGGAACCCGTCGATCATCGAGAGCGTCAGGTTGCCGTGGGCGATCGTCGTGCCGAACGGGCTCTCGGCCCGGGCCCGTTCCGTGTCGGTGTGGATCCACTGGCGGTCGCCGCTGAGGGTGGCGAACGTGTCGATCATGTCCTGGGTCACCGTCCGCCAGGCGGTCGGCCCCAGCGTGCGGCCGACGGAGGCGCGCAGCTCGTCGGTGACGCTCATCGGCGTTCTGCGCGCGCGTCGCTCATGGCGCACAGCCTAGTTGCAGGCCCGTGGCCGGCGGGGCGACCGGCGCGCGTGGGTGCCCGGGTGCCCGGCATGGTTGGATATCCCCATGGACCTCCTCGCTCTGCTCGTCCCGCTCGGCGCCGCCGGCGGAGGCTCGTCCGGCTTCAGCGGCGGAGGCGGCGGAGGCGGAGGCGGCTTCAGCGGCGGAGGCGGCTTCGGCGGGGGCGGCTCGACCGGCACCGGCGGCGGCTTCTTCTTCCTCATCATCATCGCCGTGGTGGTGGTGTTCCTGCTGCTCGGCGTGTTCCAGACCGTGCGCTACCGCCGCCGGCGCCAGCACCGCGAGGCCCAGGTGCGCCTGGCCGCCGCCGAGGCCGCCGAGGACGACCCCCTGTTCGGGCCCGACGTCGTCGTCCCCGCAGCCGCCGACCTCTTCACTGCGGTGCAGACGGCGTGGGACGCCCGCGACCGCGCCACCCTGGCCTCCCTGTGCGGCGCGGACCTCATCGTGGAGTGGGAGCGGCGCCTGGACGACTTCGAGCGCCGCGGCTGGTACAACCGCGTCAAGCTCACCCAGCCCTGCAAGGTCGAGTACCTGGGCCTCGTCAACCGCGAGGGCACCGACGAGGACCGCGTGGTGGTGCGGGTCACGGCCGCGATGGAGGACTGGGTCGAGACCAAGGGCGGCGCGACCATGTTCCACGAGGGCAAGAGCAGCGCCTCCACGACGCTGGAGGAGTACTGGACGCTCGCCCAGCGCGACGGGCGCTGGTACCTGCTGTCGATCGAGCAGGACGCCGAGGGCCGCCACAACCTGGACAGCGAGCTCGTCGCCTCCCCGTGGAGCGACGCGCGCATCGCCGACACCGCCCGGGTGGAGCTGGCCGCCGGCGAGGCCGCGCCGGCCGACGTGAAGACCGCCGAGATCGCCGACCTGGACTTCGACGGCGACGCGCGCGCCGCGGCGCTGGACCTGTCGCTGGCCGACGGGCGCTTCGCCCCCGACGTGCTGGAGATCGCCGCCCGCCGCGCCGTGGCGGCCTGGGCCGAGGCGGTCGACGGGCCCGACATCAACCTCAAGGCGATCGCCACGCCCGAGGCGGTCGAGGCGCTGCTGCACCCCGGCGACAGCGGCACGTCCACCCGCCTGGTCGTCCGCGGCCCGCAGGTCCGGCAGATCCGCATCACCGCGCTGGACGCCGCGCAGGACCCGCCGACCATGTCGGTCGAGCTGACGGTGCGCGGGGCGCGCTACATCGAGAACCGCGACACCGTCGCCGTCGTCAGCGGCTCCCGCGACCGCGAGGTCACGTTCACCGAGCACTGGACCTTCGCGCTGGACGCCACGCAGCCCGACCAGCCGTGGCACATCGTCGACACCACGGCCACCCAGATCACCGCCTGAGATGCGCCTGCGCTCCGTCCTGCTCGCCATCGCCGCCGGCCTGGCCCTCGCCGACGCGTCGATCGTCACGCTCGCGCTGCCGGAGCTGCTCACCGACCTGCACACGACGATCGAGGGCGTCGCCGCCGTCATCGGCGTCTACACGGTGGTGCTGGCGGTGGCGCTGCTGCCCGCCTGGCACCTGTCCCAGCGGATCGGCTACCGCACCGTCGGCATCGCGGGGTTCGCCCTGTTCGCGGCCGCGTCGGTCATCTGCGCGAAGTCCGACACGCTGCAGGCGCTGCTGATCGGCCGCGGCATCCAGGCGATCGGCGGCGCCGCCGGCCTCGTGGCCGCCTTCGCCCTGCTGCACGCCAGCGACCGCCCGCAGCGCTCGCTGTGGCTCGGCGCCGCCGTGCTCAGCGCCGCGCTGGGCCCCGCGCTGGGCGGCGCGCTGACCCAGCTCTTCGACTGGCGGGCGATCTTCGAGGCGCAGGTGCCGCTTGCCCTGATCGGCGTCGTGGCCTGCGTGCTGGAGCCCGCCGTCCCCGCCGAGCCCGACGCGGCCGAGCGCACGAAGTTCTCCATCCCCGCCGGCGCGGCGCTGGCGTTCGTGTCCGCGGCGCTGACCGGCGTGCTGTTCCTGCTCATCCTCCTGCTCGTGGCGGGCTGGAACGAGGAGCCGCTGAAGGCCGCGGCGATCGTCACCGCCCTGCCCATCGGCGCCCTCATCGGCGCGCAGATCCGCGGCGGTGAGAGCGGCACCCGGGCGGCGGCTGGCTGCCTGCTGGTGGCGGGCGGCGTGCTGGCGCTGGCGTGGATCCCCAACGCCGAGGTGTGGTGGACGATCCCGCCGCAGCTGCTGGCCGGCGTCGGCATGGGCCTGTCGTTGCCCGCGCTGGGCGGCGAGCTGCTGCCCGAGCGCACCGCGCACGACGCGGCCGTCCTGCTCACCATCCGCCACGCCGGGATCGCGCTGGCGCTCGTGCTCATCGCGCCGATCGCGGCCAACCAGCTCACCACCTCGATCGACGACGCCCGCCTGCAGGGCGTGGCGCTCGTCCTCGACGCCGCCCTGCCGCCCCAGGACAAGCTGACGCTCGCCCCCGAACTGCTGTCGAGCGTCAACTCCCAGCAGCCGCGCAACGCGCTGAAGGCGGCGGTGGCCAAGAACGAGGGCGACTTCCAGGGCCAGCAGCGCGTGGCCTACGACGAGATGGGCGCCCGCGCCGACGACGTCCTCGTGGCGGCGGTCGGCGACGCGTTCAAGCCGGCCTTTCTCATCACCGGGGCGCTGGCCCTGCTCGGCGCGCTCTGCCTGCTGCTGCGCACCCGCTTCGCGGCCGGGCTGGTGGCGGCCGCCGCCGTGTCGGTCGCGCTGCCGATCGGCTACGCCTACGCCCACGAGGACCTGGCGCCCGCGCCGGTGGCGATCGCCGACCCGTGCGTCAAACGCGACCTGCCCGACAGCGGGGGCGTCTCCGGCTTCCTGCAGGACCAGGCGCTGCGCGTGCTCGACACCACCGCGTGCAAGAACGGCTCCTCCCGCGAGGAGCTCGTGCTGGCCCTGGCCGACGAGGCGGAGGCCAAGAAGTACGCCAAGAAGTACGGCGTGGACCCGCGCTCCACCGGCGGGCTCATCCAGCAGGGCCTGAGCCTCCTGGGCTTGGGCGGTTAGCCCTCGCCGAGCGCGGCGCGGACCTGGACATCGTCGACGCCCTCGATCCGCACGACCTTCTCGCGGGCGTTGTGGCCGCGCACGACGTTGACGCGCGTGCGCGCCACGCCGACGACGTCGGAGAGCAGGCGGCACAGCGCCTCGTTGGCGCGGCCGTCGACCGGCGGGGCGGAGACGCGGGCGATCAGGACGCCGTCACGCCACCCGGCGAGGCCGGGCCGACTGGCGCGTGGCTGCAGGCGCACGCGCACGTCGACGTGGGAAGGGGTCAGGGGCGGGGGAAGGGAGAGAAGACGGGGCGGGAGAGGCTACGCGGCTCGACGGCGGGTTCCGACCGACCGGGGAGGGCTCGGGGTGTACGCCGCCAACTCGTCAGGCGAGAGACGACGGACCACGAGCGACCCCTCAGCGATCTGCCGCTGCATGAGGGCGAGCTTCTCTTCGCGCCACTTCTGCTCCAGTGAGCTTGGCTGCTTGGATGGCATCGTGACAACAAGAACCCCCCGCGACGCATCAAGTTGCGCAACGTGATAGCGGATATACCGAATCCTTACCTCAGGGCTGCAGCGCGTGCACCGGGACGTCGTCCAGGAGGCGCAGCTGACGGGGCGCCGCGTCGTCCTCGATGAGCACCGCGCCCCCGGGCCAGTACGGGTGCGGCGGCTGCGCGCCGGCGAGGAGCAGCGGCTCGTAGACCCAGCTGCCGGTGTTGTGCAGCATCGGCCCGGGCGGGTCCACCCACTCGTCGCGGTCGTCGCCGGGGGCGGGCCCGGCGCGGTGCACGTGCCCGAAGACGGCGTGCTCGGCGTGGATCTCGAAGCGGCGCAGCACCTCGTGCATCGCGGGCAGCCCGCGGCGGCGGAACTGGTTGTTCATCGCCCCGGAGCCCAGCGGGGCCAGGGTGCTCATCCCCACCACCTGGGCGGCCATCGGCGCGGCGCCCAGGGCGGCGGCGCGGGCCAGGCTCGCGGCCCGGTCCAGCGGCCCGGCCACCGAGGGCGGCAGCGTGGTGGAGAGCATCCCCTGCAGCGCGGCCAGCGAGGCGACCGGCGCCATCTCGTAGGAGTCGGGGCTGATGAGCACCTCGGCGCGCCGCGCCGGCGCCAGGTGGCGGTCCAGGTAGTGGCCGTGGTGCAGGTAGACGCGCCCCTCCTGCAGCCAGGCGCCGGGGTACTGCACGCGGACCCGCGCCCCGCCGGTGCGCAGCCACGTGGCGACGGCCTGCAGCTCCGGCCCGCTGGTGGTCGCCACCCGGGTGGCCAGGCCCAGCGGCGCGGCCTGCGCCCGGCGCGCGCGCAGCCACGGCCGCACGAGCAGGTGGTCGTGGTTGCCGGGGATCACGAGGATCTCGCGACCGCGGCCCATCGCGCCCCCGATCGCCTTCAGGACGGGCTCGGCCGCGTCCATCGCCTCGCTCTGGCGGCCCTCCAGCAGCTCCACGACGTCGCCCAGGAGCACGAGGCGGTCCACGCCGGCGAGCTCGTCCAGGAGCACGCGGCGCGGCCCCGGCTGGCGCAGCACGTCCCGCCGCAGGCGCGAGCCGAGATGCAGGTCGCTGATGACGAGGGTGCGCATGCCACGTCGGAGCGTACGCATCGGGCCGCCCGGCCCGGCCTGGGCGTAGGATCAGAGCCATGGCCCACCCCACGCACACGGCGATCGGCACCTGGTCCGGCGGGCGCTTCATGCACTTCGGCGCGCCGATCGACGACGACCGGCTGATCGCCCTCTTCACCCCCGGCCCGGACATCCGCACGGTGATCACCGCGGACGTCTACGGCGCCGGCGAGGCCGACGAGATGCTTGGCCGCGCGCTGGCGGACGTGCCCCGCGACGACGTGGTGGTGGTCGGCGCGATCGGCCACGACTTCTACGAGGGCGAGCGGGCCGGGGCCAAGGGCTTCCCCCGTTTCACCGACCCGGCGCTGCGCGGCCCGGACGGCTACGCGGACTACATCCGCATGGCCACCGAGCGCAGCCTGGAGCGCATCGGGATCGACCGGTTCGACCTGCTGCTGCTCCACAACCCCGACCGGGTCGGCTACTCCTCCGAGGTGGTGTGGGACGGGCTCAGCGCGGTGCGCGACGACGGCCTCACCGACCTGCTCGGCGTCGCCCCCGGACCGGCCAACGGCTTCACCCTCGACATGCTCGAGAGCTTCGAGCGCTTCGGCGACCGGATCGACTGGGCGATGATCATCCTCAACCCGCTGGAGCCGTGGCCCGGCTCGCTGGTGCTCGACGCCGCGGCCGCCCACGACGTGCGGCTCATCACGCGGGTGGTGGACTACGGCGGCGTCTTCTGGGACGACATCGACTCGGTCGACGGGATGGGCGAGCGCGACCACCGCCGCTTCCGCCCCGAGGGCTGGGTGCAGGCGGGCCGCGCGCGGCTGGAGGCGATGCGGCCCATCGCCGAGCGCCACGGCCTGACGATGCTGCAGCTGGCGGCGGCGTGGAACCTCGCCCACCCCGCGGTGCGCTGTGTGGCCCCGACCCTCATGCAGGAGGCCGGCCCCGGCGCCGTCCCGGTGGAGGACAAGCGGGCCGAGCTGGCCGCCGTGCCCGCCGTCTCCCCGCTGAGCGCCGAGGAGGTCGAGGCGATCCGCGCGGCCGGCGACAACACCGGCTGCATGGAGCTCAAGGGCGCGGCGATCGGCTACGACGGCCCGGTGGTCGCCGACCGGTGGCCGATCACCGAGGACCTCGCGGCCCTCGGTGCGCGGTACGGCGTGGACGCCGACCGCGATCTGGCCCCGACCGTCTGACCTACAGCTTGCAGCTCGCCGGCGGCTTGTGGGTCTTGAGGAACGCCTGCAGGGCCACGGGGCGCGCGGTCATGATCCCGTCGACGCAGTAGTCGACGAGCTTGACCCAGCCCTCCGGGCCGTCGACGTCGTCGTTGCCGAACCAGCTGTGCCAGGCGTACCCGGCCTCGTGGACCTTGTTGACGAAGTCGGGGGTGGCGACGTTGACGAGCGTCCCGCCGAGCACGTAGGTCATGGGCAGCTGGAACACCGCCACGCCGTCGCCGGGCGACTTGCTCTGCAGCAGGAAGTTCGCGGCGCCGCCGGTGCCGGGGGCCAGCGGGACCTTCGGCAGCAGCGTGTGGAAGTGGTCGGTGGCGTCCTGCTTGAAGGAGACGACGACGATGTCCTTGCGCTTGGCGTTGCCGGTCTTCTTGAGCATCGCGGCGAGGTAGTCGGCGTTCTTGAGGTACTCGGCGACCTCCTCCTTCTTGGTGCGGCCCTTGATCTCGATGTTGATCGGGGTGCGCGGGAAGGCCTTCATGACCTCGGCCAGCGTGGTGACCTGGAAGTCCGAGCGCTTGTAGCCCTTGGGCGGCTTGCGCTTGCCGGTGGCGATGCCGCGGTACTTGTACGCCGAGGCCGCCTTGTCGTGGCTGTAGTGGCCGTCGGTCGCCGAGAACCAGTAGGCGCCGTCGAGCTTCTTGAGCTGCTTGACGGTGAAGGACTGCACCTCGCCGGTGGCGTTGGTCTTGCCCTCCACGGTGGTGTCGTGCATGACGATCGGCTGGCCGTCCTTGGAGACCCCGATGTCGAGCTCGAGCATGTCGGCGCCGGCCTTGATGGCCCGCTTGAAGGCGTACATCGTGTTGGAGGGGAACTCGTCCTCTCCACCCTGGTGGGCGATGTTCCAGGTCGGCGTCTGGCGCCAGACGTTCTTGGTGGCGGCCGAGGCCGTGGCGGGCACGACGGCGCAGGCGACGAGCGCGGCGCAGGCCGGGATGAGGCGAAGGAGGCGAGGGGACATGGCGCGGAGGGTAGCGACGGGGCCGGGCCGCCGCGCCGGGCCCGCACCGGTACCGCCGATGCGCCCGGTACGTTGCCCGCCGTGATGCCGGGGTCCCTGAAATGGCGGCGCGCGATGCTGGGCGCCGCAATGGTCGCCGGATCGCTGCTGGTCGCCGCCGTCGTGGCGCCCGCCGCCCTGGCCGACGGACCCGTCGACGCGCTCGGCCTGGCTGGGAAGATCCCCACCGGGATCGGGCTGAACTCCGCCTGGGTCGTGCTGGCCGGCTGCCTGGTCATGTTCATGCAGGGCGGCCTGGCCCTCGTGGAGATCGGGTTCGTCCGCGGCAAGAACGCCGGCTCGATCATCGCCAAGTTCCTCGTGAACTTCGCGATCTGCGCGGCGTGCTTCTGGGCGGTCGGCTTCGCCATCTCCTTCGGGGACGGCAACGCGTTCATGGGCACGAGCGGGTGGTTCGTCTACGACGCCCGCGACTTCGCGCTGGCCTGGCCGCGCTCCCCCACCGTGACGGTGGAGGCGCTGTGGTGGTTCCAGTTCACGTTCTGCGCCATCGCCCTGGCGATCGTGTGGGGCACGACGCTGGAGCGGATCAAGTTCGGCGCCTACCTCATCTACGCGATCGCCTTCAGCACGGTGATCTACCCGCTGGCCGCGCACTGGATCTTCAGCGACGGCTGGCTGCGCACCGACTTCCACGTGCAGGACTTCGCCGGCTCGATCGTCGTCGACGTGACGGCGGCCACCGCGGCGCTCGCGGTGCTCCTGCTGCTCGGCCCGCGCCGGGGCAAGTACGCCAAGGACGGCACCCCGCAGGCGATCCCGGGCCACAACATGCCGCTGTTCGGGATCGGCATCTTCATCCTGTGGCTGGGCTGGTACGGCTTCAACCCCGGGTCGACGCTCAACACCCTGGACGGCCGCTTCCCCGAGATCGTCCTCATCACCACGCTGGCCGGCTCGTTCGGGGTGCTCGCCGCGGTCTCGCTCATGTGGCTGCGCACCCGCACGTTCGACATCGGCATGGCGGGCAACGGCGCGATCGCCGGGCTGGTGGCGATCACCGGCCCCGCGGGGTACATCGACGCGTGGTCGGCGCCGATCATCGGCGCGGTCGCCGGCGTGATCGTCGTCGAGGGGGTCCTGTGGATCGACCGGCGCGTGGACGACCCGATCGGCCTGCTGTCGGCGCACGGCCTGGCCGGCGCGTGGGGCGCGCTGTCGCTCGGCCTGTTCGCCGCGCCGCGCCTGGCGCAGTACAACCTGCCCGGCAGCCACGGCGGGCTGTTCTACACCGGCTCGCTCACCCAGCTCGGGTCACAGGCCTTCGGGATCGTCGTCGTCGCCGCCTTCGTGTTCACCACGTCGCTGGCGGTGTTCTGGGTCACCAAGCGCACCTACGGGCTGCGGGTCACGCCCGAGCAGGAGAACGCCGGCCTGGACATCTCCGAGCACGGGATGTACGGGTACCCGGAGCAGTTCATCCCCGCCTCTGAGCTCGTCGGCTACGGCCGCGAGGCGCCCGAGGACCGGATCGGGACGGGGCCGCTGTCGGACCCCGAGGTCACCAACTCCTAGGTCTCAGGCCGACGCGCCCTCGGAGGCCGGGGCGCCCCGGCGGCCCAGGCGGCCCCCGACGAAGAGGACGGCGACGAGGAGGCCGGCGGCGGCCAGCCCGGCGTCGAGGGTGAAGGCGCTGGCGATGCCGTCGACCAGGCCGCCCGGGTCCGTCTCGACCTCGCCGGTGACGATCGCGGTGTTGAGGCCCAGGCCGATCGACCCGCCCGCGATCTGGCACATGTAGACGATGCCGCCGGCCAGGCTGGAGCGCGAGGCGTCCAGCGCGGTGACGCCCGCGGTGGTGACCGAGGAGTAGAAGAGCCCGACGCCGACGCCGAGGATGGCCAGCCCGGGGACGAGCGCCGAGAACTGATCGCCCGCGTCCAGCCGCGAGAGCAGGCCCATACCGACGGCCATCAGCAGCGAGCCGGCGGACACCACGATCTTGGGGCCCAGGCGGTTGTAGAGCGGGCCGGCCGCGAACGACACGCAGGCGTAGAGGAGCATCATCGGCAGCAGCCCGGCCCCCGCCTCGAGCGGCGAGAAGTGCAGCACCTTGGTGAGGAACTGCGGCACGTAGAGGAGCACGGAGAAGAAGACGGCGGACATCAGCAGCACCGTCGCGCAGACCGCCACGAAGCGGGCGTTGCGCATGACGTCGGCGGGGACGAGCGCCGCCTCGCCCGCGCGGCGCTCGGCCACGCCGAACCCGATGAGCAGCAGGACCGACGCGACCACGAAGCCGACGACGCGGGGGTCGCCCCACCCCCAGTCGGTGGACTGGTCCAGCGCCAGCAGCGCGCACAGCAGCCCCAGCGACAGGAGGGTGACGCCGGCGTAGTCGAGCCGCTCGCGCTCGCCCGGCGGGTCGGGCCTGATCGCCCGCACCGTGACGAGCACGGCGATGATCGCGATCGGCAGGTTGACGAAGAGGATCCACCGCCACGACAGCGCGTCGGTGAGCGCGCCGCCGATCAGCGGGCCGACGGCGTTGCCCAGGCCCGCGGCGCCGAGGATGATGCCGCCCGCCAGGCCGGCCTTGGACTCCGGCAGCAACGCGTACGTCATGCCCAGGATGGCCGGCCACATCATCGCCCCGCCGATCCCCATCAGCGCCCGGCAGGCCAGCAGCCACCACGCCTCGGTGGCGAAGCCGCCCAGCACGGAGAAGGCGGCGAAGATGCCCGCGCCGATGACGAACAGCTTGCGCCGCCCGTAGGTGTCGGCCAGCCGGCCGCCGGTGACCACGAGCACGCCGAACACGAGCGCGTAGGCGTTGACGACCCACTGGACGGTGGACAGGTCGGTGTCCAGGTCGCTCTCGATCGAGGGCAGTGCCACCGTCATGGCGGTGAAGTCGTTGGCGATCACGAGCACCGCCACGCCCATGGCGATCAGCGCGGTGATGGTCTTGCGATCGAGCTTCTCGTCCCCCGCCGGCGCTGTCATGCCGCGCAGTCTGTCGCGGGGCCCGGACCGACGCAAGCGACGCTACGAGCCCGGCCCGCGGCGGAGCACGAGCACGGCGATGTCGTCGCGCTGGCCGCCGTCGCCGGCCTGCGCCAGGTCGGCCAGGTGGTCGGCGATCTCCTGCGGCCCGTCGTGCTTGACGCGCTCGACGGCGGCCAGCAGCCCGTCCGTCCCCACCGGCCGCCCGGCCGCGTCGCGCGCTTCGGTGACCCCGTCGGTGAAGAAGATCAGCGTGTCGCCCGGCGCGAGCGACAGCTCGCGGTCGCGCAGTGGCGGCGCGGGGACCACGCCGAGCAGCGTGCCGGTGAGGTCGGCGACCTCGGAGACCACGCCGCCGCGGATCTTCACCGGCGGCGGGTGCCCGCCGCTGGAGAGGGCGACCAGGCCCTGCGGCCCCTCGTGGATGCGGGCGAACACCGCGGTGCAGAACCGGTCGCTGGTGGCGTGGCGCAGGAGCATGTCGTTGAGCTGGCCGAGCACCTGGCTGGGCCGCTGCTCGTAGGCGGCGATGGTGCGCAGGCTGAAGCGGGCCAGCGCGGTCACGGCCGCGGCGTCGGCGCCCTTGCCGCACACGTCGCCGATGACCATCGCCCACTGCCCGGGCGCCAGCGGGAACACGTCGTAGAAGTCGCCGCCCACCTCATTGCCGCTGCCGGCGGGGCGGAACGCGGCGCCCAGCGCGTACCCGCGCAGCTCGGGCAGGGCCGGCGGCAGGAGGCTGCGCTGCAGGGTGCGGGCGACGTGGTCGCGCTCGGTGTAGAGCCGGGCGTTGGTGACGGCCAGGGCCACGCGGCGGGCGAGCTCGCGCACGAGCTGGTCGTCCTCCTCGTCCAGGGTGCGCCGGCCGACGGCCATCGTGCCGATCACCTCGGCGCCGGCGTGCAGGGGCAGCGACAGGACGCGCGACTGCGTGGTGTCCTGCCCGGGCCGCGTGCGGACGACCGGGGGGATCGGCCGGCCGGGGATGTCGACCTCGATCGTGCACGAGTCGGCGATCTCCTGGACGACCACGTCGGCGACGGCCGGCAGGGTCCGCTCCACGTCCAGCGACCCCTCCAGCGCGGCGCCGACCCGGGCCAGCACGCTCATGCGCCGGTGGGAGGCCTCCAGGCTGGTGCGGGCGGTGCGCTCGGCGGCGAGCAGCTCGGCCCGCTCGCGCTCGTCGTTCTTGCGCTCGGTGATGTCGCGCCCGACCACCACCACCGGCGCGATCCCGGGGATCCTCCCCTTCATGCCGGTGACAGCCTGGGCGGCCAGCTCGACGTCGATCGCGTGGCCGTCGCGGTGGATGATCGTCGTCTCGATCGTCGCCGTCACGTCCTGCCCCGCGATGATGCTCAGGATCCAGTCGCCGAGCCGGTCGCGCTCGGCCTCGGTCACCACCTCGAGGTAGCTGCCCAGGGAGCGCAACTCCTCGGCGGGCCGCCCGACGATGTCGGAGGCCGCCTGGTTGGCGTAGACGACGGTGGTCCCGTCTAGCAGGGCCATCCCCTCCCCCGCCTCGCTCTGGGCGCGCAGCAGCGTCTCGTACAGCTCCCGCTGGCGGTCGACCTCGGCGCGGGAGCGCAGCCGCACGATCACCGCCCACGTGGAGACGCCGGCCACGAGGGAGACCGACAGCAGGCGCACGACGTACGTGCTGGTGCCCAGGTTGTGGTTCCACAGGCCCGACAGGGCGGTGATGGCGATGACGATCACCGCGACCGCGATGGTCGTGCGCCGGTCGCCGCGCGGGATGGTCACGATCGGCGCGACCGCGAGCAGCCCGACCATCACGGGGCGATCGCCGATGATCAGGTCCGACGCCGTCACGGCGACGATCACCACGGCCGCGACCAGGATGGTCAGCCGCGTGGCCCGGGCGTCGCCGGCCGCGCCCGGGTCCTGGCGCGTCGGCGTCATCGGCTGCGGCGGAGAGGGTGGAGCGGTCGCGGACACCGAGCCCAACCCTTACCGGACCGTGGGTCCGAGTGCCACCTCGGGGCGGCGCGGGCCGCGGCCGCCGGGTGGCCGCGGCGCACGCTGCGGGAGGGGCTCGCCGGAGCGCCGCTGGTT